>NZ_JAMYQV010000005.1:0-261223 GCF_040321065.1 Mesorhizobium sp. M0563 | reverse complement strand
TCACCACCGTGCCATGGCCGCTCGCCCTTCAGAGCAAGCGCCGTTCTCTCTCCAAAACTTTTTGCAGAACCTTCAGGACACTATCGGCCAACGCGTAGGTGATTGGCACGTTTCCGGCCCTTCCCGCCATCGACCACCAAAGGCCAGCATGCCATATGTCCGCCAGTGTATGACAGACCGGCACGCCTGATTTCGTCCTGTCACAATCTCATCGGAAACAGGATGGGCAAATCGCTTCAGAACCCATCTGGCCAATACAAACGGCTCGCTGCCACCGAGTTCGGCAGCTCTGGCCGACATTCGCCATAGCGGGGGATTTTCGGCCTTTACTCCGCCGCTCCGCTCTCAGCGTGATTGTTCAGGGCGATAAGGTTTTTTGCTCGGGCCAGGCTGCCGGGCTGCTCATTGCGGTAACGGGGTCCGATTTCCATGATGAGAACGGTCCCAGGCAAAAAGACCAGTTCGCTGAAGATGTCATCCCATTCGATATCGCCTCAGCCGAGGGGTAAGTGCAGTCGCCCAGACCTAGACTAGCGCTGCATCCTCCTGCGGCAGGTAGGTTCGATGGAGGCCCTGCGGGCGCCCGAAGGAATCATGGACATGCAGGTGCCCCGCAACCGGAGCCATGGCCTGCAGCTGCTCGTGGAAGTCCAGGCCGCGATGGGTGGATTCAATATAAGCATGACTGAAATCGATAAGCGCCACCAGGTTCGAATGGCCGACCGCCTTTACCGTCTGCGCCACCTCGGCCGGGGTCTGCCGGCGCTGACTTGGGTCCATGGCGAAGAGGTTCTCAAAGGCGATGCGCACACCATAGAGCTTGCTGAACTCAGCGAGCTCGAACAACGCTTCGCGTTCGCGTTCCTCGAAACCGGGACCATCGAGAATCTGGTCGGAGCGAAAATGCCCGCTATGCTGGACAAGCACGCGCGCATCGATCCGATCGCAGAGTTCGACCAAGGCCTTGGCTGCATCAATCTGGTAACGACAGACCGCCGGGTCCATGAGGTTCGATGAGACGACGCCGTGAACCGTATAGCGGAAATCGAATTGGTGGTCAGTGCGACAAGCCTCTCGGCTCTCTCGGGGATGACGCGGCCACCCGCTATGAGATCGAGGGTCGTCAGGCCCAGTTCGACGGCCTCGACGCCCATATCAGCAAAGCTGCGAAGGTCCGTTTCAATGCTCTCCAACCCGCCATTGGGGGAGATTGAGTTAAAACCTGTGGCGATAATGTTGCTCATATGCATCCCCCGATGACGGGCGGCCAGGAGTCCCAGCCGGTCCGGATCAGTGCTAGGTGAGATGGCAATTGCTGAACCGATGCCACTCTCGAAACGAGTCTTCGTTCGCCCCCAGGTGCGATCGAGCGGTCTACCGCTGTGATCAGTGGGCCTACATTAACGCGGATCGGACCGAAGCGACGTCGCGTCTCACAAAGCAGGCTGCCTGCCCCGGACCTGCAAGCTCTCAAGAGCACCTCTCGTTCCGGACAGACTTCATACAGAGAATCCCTTTCTCAGGCTAAACTATTACGGTTCACGCAAATCACCCTGTCATCCTGGCGAATTCATCAGCCTCAGAGCTGGTGGAACTGGCAAGATGCGCCGCATGAGGCAAATCATTCGAACGTCAGAGGCCCTGCCTCTGCAGAGTTTCCGGGTTTTTCATTGGTGCGGCGTGCTCGCAGAGCCTACGAAAAGACCGGTGAAGTCCGCAACACGTTGAATTCTCGGCGACACGCAGAGGTTACAGCCCGCCTGTATGCACCCGCAATGGCTCAGATTTGTCCGGGTACGGTCTACTCGGCGCCTGGAGAAGGCGAAGATTCCCGGATCGAGGCGCTTAGGCCACTGCGCCAGGGCGGAGCGATCAGATTCGTGTCATACCGTCAGAGGCAAGACACTCGCAATTGGGGGAACAGATGAAGGAAGAGAACGACGTTGAGAAGCTGGTGCGCACGCTGCGTGCTCGAGCACCTGATGACGCGGCGGTATTGCTGGCCCGAGAGTCTCCCGAGTTCATTCGGGACACACTAAAGTTGTTGCCGGACCGGCACGCCCGTAAGATGGCGGAGCATTTGCCGCCGCATATGCGGCCTATCAAGCCTCATGGCGATGGCAAGGACCCAGCGATCCCCGAGTCGCTCGTCGAGCTGATCGACCCGATTCCCGCCAGCGTTCCTGTCGGCACGACGGTAGCCGCCGCAGTGGAGGCCGTCAGACGCACCCAGGTGCCGACCGAGCTCACTTATCTCTACGTCACCGACCAGGGCGACAAACTGGTTGGCCTCGTGGTCCTGCGCGATCTGATGCTGAGCGAAGCGGACGCCACGGTGGATCAGATCATGCTGTCAAAGCCGTTCGCCCTCCCCGTCGGACTGTCCTTGAGCGACGCCTGCAAGGCAGCGGTACGCCGGCACTACCCTGTCTATCCAGTGGTGGACGCGGAGGACCGGCTGCTCGGGCAGGTCCGTGGCTGGCGCTTGTTCGAGCAGCAAATCATCGAGATTTCTGCCCAGCCTGGCCAGATGGTCGGTGTGCAGAAGGAGGAGCGTTCTTTCACGCCGCTGTTTTCAGCCTTCCTGAAGCGTCATCCGTGGCTGCAGCTCAACCTGCTGACGGCCTTCATGGCCGCTTTCGTGGTCAGCTCGTTCACAGGCACGATCGAGAAGATCGTCGCCCTGGCGGCATTCCTCCCGGTCTTGGCCGGGCAGAGCGGAAACACCGGCTGCCAGGCATTGGCTATGACGCTACGTGGCCTTGCCCTGGGCGATGTGGATAAGCGACCGAAACTGCACCTGGTGATGAGGGAGGGCGCGCTCGGGATCGCCAACGGCGTGCTCGTCGGTCTTGTGGCGGCTGCGGCCATGTGGTTCTACGCCTCGCGGCAGCCGGAGTCGGCAGCCCAGGCGCCCATGCTGGCACTTGTCATCCTGCTCGCCATGTCCGGATCGTGCCTCATGTCCGGAATCTCCGGCGTGCTGATCCCGTTGGGGCTGCGGCGGGTCGGCGCCGATCCGGCCGTAGCTTCGGCGATCTTTCTTACCACCGTCACCGATATCGTAGGCATGGGCCTGATGCTTGGGCTCGCCACCATGCTCGTGTTGTAGTTTTGGCGTGTCCGCCGATGCGCGTCCTGCACAGGACGCGGTCGGCGGGATCATCACCGTTGGATTTTTGGAGCTTTGAACCACCGTGACTGAGCAGGTTGCGATACAGACGGATTTTGCGCGTAATTTAAGCGCAGGTATGGGCTTTCTGGCCCAGGAACTCACCGCGGGCGTGACGACCTCGGGCGTAGCATTGCCGATGTGCGTCTCCTCCGGCGTCCTTGCCCTATCACCGCTCGGCGCAGATCGGGTGGCGGAAGGCGCGCTTGCCGGCGTCATCGCTGCCATTGTCGGCGGCATTGTCGCGTCCGCATTTCAACGGTCGTGCTTCGTGACGACCATGCCCAGCAACTCGCTGATCCAGGCGAGCCTGCTGGGATCCCTGTTGGTCGCTCTCGACGGCAACACGACACAAGCGCTGCTTGCCTTCGTCGGTTGCGTGATGCTGACCGGCCTATGGATGATGCTTATCGGCGCGACCGGACTCGCCCGGATCGTCAAGCTTGCCCCCCATCCGGTTGTCGCCGGGTTCGTCTCGGGCGTCGGAATCCTGGTCATCAAGAGCCAGACGCCGATGCTTCTCGCAGTCTCCTCCTGGAGCGGCATCATGGCGGCGGACTTCAGCCTGGCGACGATCACAAGACTTCCATTCGGTCTTGCGCTGATCGCGGCCATGGCGATGATCACGCGGCATGCGCCCAAAATTCCGGCGCTGCTTGCCGGCCTGATCATCGGCTATGTAATCTACCATGCTGCCCGTCTGTGGGCGCCCGACATTGAGCTCGGGCCCGTTATCGGATCGATCGATATAGAGGGCTGGGCACCGGTAAGCATGATCGAGGCTGCCTCAACGCTCCGGCTGGGGCTGAAACATATCTGGTGGACCCTGATTGCGGGCTCGTTGACCTTGGCGATCGTGGGAACGCTCGACACCGTCTTTACCCTGCGCACTGCGCGCAATCTGGCCGACATTCAGGTCGGCCAGGACCGCGCCCTTGTCGGGCTGGGCATGGCCAATCTTGTCTCTCCCATGATGGGCGGGCTGTTCGTATCCACGTCGGCCGCGCTGACCGCCGCCAACTACCGTGCCGGCGGGCGCATGCGCACCTCGACGTTTGCGAGCCGGGCGGTGCTGCTTGCGGCCATCCTTGCGTTCCCGAATCTGATCTTCTCGATGCCGCTGGTTGTGCTGTCCGCCATTCTGGTCTTCGTCGGCATCAATACCATCGACCGTTGGGCACTGCGGACGGCGCGGCAGGCACTTCTCGGCGACAGTGCGGCGGGCCGCACCCAGGCACGGCGCAATATGGCCGTGGTCGCCGCTGTGGCGCTCGCCACAGTCCTTGGCCAACCCGTTGTCGGCGCCGTGGTCGGCGTGGCGCTGGCCTGCATTGTCTTCATGATCGAAATGAGCCGACCGGTGGTGCGGCGCAAGGAGATCGTCGGCAAGACGCGCTCCAGGCGCATCCGCTCCACTGCTCAGACCGAGTTGCTGGCGATTCACGAGCGCGAGCTGGCGGTCCTCGAGCTGCAGGGCGTGCTGTTCTTTGGCAATGCCGATGAGCTCGCGGAGGAAATTGACCGCCTGCCCAGCGTGGTGCGAGTGATCATTCTCGATTTCCGCGCCGTCAGCGACGTCGACGCCTCCGGCGCATTGACCTTGCAGCAGATCTCCGCTCGCAGCGCCCGGCGTGGTCAGCGATTGTTCTTCAGTGATCTCAGGGATGCCGAGGCCCTGGAGGAGTTTACGTCACAAAGCGATGGGCCCAACATCTACCCCGATCTCGAGGCAGCGCTGGAGCGCTTCGAGGAGGAAATCGTCGAGTGCACGGACAGTACTGCCCGCTCGGTGATAGCGGTGCCGCTCGAGCGCACCGATTTCGGCATGACCATGGCGCCGGAAGATTTGAAGGTGCTGATGAGCTATCTCGACCACGTCGAGTTCCCCAAAGGCGCCGTGCTGTGCCGCGCTGGCGATCAGGCGGACCGACTGTGGATGCTGACGCGCGGTTGTATCAGCGTCTGGGTGGATGCGCCTGGCGGACGGCGGCGGCTGGCGAGCATCGGGGCTGGATGTACTGTGGGGGAAATGGGCTTCCTGACCGAGCGACCGCGCTCGACCGACGTGATCGCGGACGAGGACGTTGTTGCCTATGAGCTGGCCTCGTCTGCCGCCAACAAGATATCAAAGGCCAAGCCGCATATCACGCAAGCCGTGTTGAGAAGCATTGCCCGCCAGCTCTCCGATCGCCTCCGCAATGCGACGGAAGACCTTCGGATGAGCCATATGTGACATCGATGGGCTAGGCAGCGCCCAAACGCGTGCAGAATCACGCGAACTATATTGATCTTGAAGCACACTAGTTTCGTTAGCGGGCGATGAGTTTTGTTAGTTTCTATCGCTACGGAATACTTCAACCGATACAGCAACGCCGATAAGATGTTTTGGCAAGCAGCGCAGCCGAAATACGAATTAACTCGATAGTTTGTTGCGCGGCTGCAACAGCTGTTGAAAACTCGGACGATTTCGTCACAGGTCAGTCGCCTTTTTCTTGTAGTCGTGCTAAATCGTTCGCACTAGTCGGGTTTGGGGTGGGTTCTCGGCATGCAATCTTCGTTTCGGACGATCGTCGGCTGCGCCGCAGCGCTGCTTTGTACCGGCGAATTGCCGGCCGGCGCGCAGGGTCTTTTTTCGGCCTATGAGGATGCTTTTTCAGCCCGCATCGCCAGTCCGGCCGACAACGGAACGCTCGCCCAATTCGTCACGGTTGCCGTTAACGCCGGGCAGTACGATCAGGCGATCTCGTCAATCGAGCAGTATTTGATCAAATATCCCCGCGATGCGCGCGCCCGGCTGGCGGCCAGCCGGTTGTACTATCATGTCGGCTCCTATGAATTGGCCCGGCGGCAGGTGCAGTACGGCATGGAAGTCGGCGGCCTGACCGCAAGTGAGCAGCAGGAAGCTGTTCGCCTGCTCGCCCGCATCGAGCGCGCGTTGCGTGGCGTCACCTGGGAACTCGCCCTGACCGGCGGCGTGTTCAGCGCATTTACCGATTTTGGGCCCGGCGGGGCGCAGGACGACGACAGCTTCGTCTCGCCCTATGGGCGGGCGGAAGGCTTTGTCCGATGGGACCTCGGCACGCCAAGTGCCGACGCTCTCGTTCTTTCGGGGTCATTGACGGCGACACAGCGCTTTTTCACGCCAGACCTGTCGGTTCCGGGTGGCAAGGAGACCTTCATCCACGGCAACGCCGCGATCACCTGGGACAAGGGATTACCCAACAGTGGGATCGATTCGCTGCGCCTGCTGCTTTCGGCGTTCACAGTTACGGATCGCTTCGACAGCGATATCCAGGAGACCGGCATCGGCGTCAGTGGGCGCTTCCTCGTGCGCCCGACGGTCGAGACGACGCTCTTCGCCGGTGGCGGCTATATCGATCTAGGCGCCTCGCAAGGCATTTTCGCCGATAGCAGGCTTTTCTATGAGGCAGGCGGCAGCTACCGCTTCCGCAATGGCCAGGCGCTCGGACTGCGCTTTGTCGGCTCGAATGACTTCGCCTCCGGATCTGAAATCGGCCGCAGCTACACGGGCGAGGTCCGCTATGGCGGCCTGTTGATGAACGTACCGGATCTTTTCGCATGGTCGCACCAGGTCGCTTTCTCGGCCGGACATAGCGACGCTCCCGATCTGTCCATCGGCATCGGCACAAGTATCAAGAGCGACTTCTGGCGCATTGCCTCGGAAAGCGATTTTCAGCTGACGGAGTCGCAGAAGATCAGCGTCGATCTTGCCTATCGCGAAACCAACTTCGACATCGCCAGCCGCGACCGAAAATCGTTCGAAATGCTCATGAGCTACACGTTGACGCTCAATTGAAAGAGGCCGCGATGAGGACCCCGTACCGTCAGATCGCCATTTTTGTCGCCTGCCTTGCCTTTGCGGCACCATCTGCCGCTGAAACGGTCGGGTCGATGACGGCCTACCAGACCAACATCGTCCGCAACAACGGCGGGACAATGAACGTCGGCGCGGGCGTCGAACTCGGCGACCAGCTGCGCAGCAATCCCACTGGTCTTGGAATGCTGGTGTTCCGGGACGAATCGAGCGCCAAGATTGGTCCGAACACCAGCCTGACGATCGATGAATTCGTCTACAATCCGGGATCCGGATCGGGAAAGATCGACATCGGGATGAACAGCGGCCTGGCCCGATTCTATGGCGGCCAGGTTTCGAAAGGCGGCGTCATGCAGGTTGCGACGCCGCACATGGTGCTCGGGGCCAGAGGCGGCATCATCGAAGTGCTGGTGGCAGCCGGCCAGACCGTCGGCATACTGCGCGCCGGCCGCATGACCTGCACGATGAATGGCAAACGGCTGGTCATCACAAACCCGGGCTTCGCCTGCACGTCGGAAAATGGCAAGCTGCTGACCGGCTACGGCGGAATCGACACCTTCCCGATATTGGACAGCATCGACCGGATTGCCGGCACCGGCCTGCCAGGCGCACCGGGTCCGGGATTGGACGTAAGCGCGCTTTGTGCGTCGGCACTCGGCGGCTCGCTCAAGGTCTGCGAGTCCAGCGATGGCGCATTGCCAGGAGTGGTCATGGAGTTCCCCGACAGCCCAACGCCACCTGCCGGGGGCGGGGTGAAGGATGAGGGCGATGGCGATGGCGAGGGCTGCGACTACTACTGCAATTAGGCCCGGCCGCACGACATGAGCCTTTTGGCCGGTTGGCGCTGGGCTGATTGGCGGCAAGCTGGCAGGCGCAAAATATCCGGCCTTGTGGTCGTGCTCCTGCTGCTCGCTTGCCATTTGGCTTTTGACGGGCCGTTGTCGCGCCTGCGTGAGCGGACGTACGACTTCTACCAGTTTCTCGCCCCACGCCAGGCGACGAGCAATCCTGTCGTGATCGTCTCGATAGACGACGCCAGCCTCAAGGCACATGGGCGATGGCCCTGGAACCGTGGCCTCTTGGCCGATCTGGTCGATGGCATCACCGAATCCGGCGCGGCGGTGGTCGGGCTTGCGCTGGTACTCCCCGAGGCCGACACCTCGCCTGAGGGCATCGCCGGAGACAAGCGCCTGGCAGCGGCGCTGGCCAAAAATCGAACGGCGCTTGCCGTCAGCCTAGGCAATGAGGCGACGGTTTCAGAAGCAGAACCCAAAGCCGGCTGGTCGATCGTCGGGCAGGTACCCGATACACTTCCCGGCTTCACCGGCCTGACCGGCTCGCTTGCCGAATTCTCGAATGCCGCCGCGGGCCTCGGCGTGATTCGCACCTTGCCCGATCCCGACGGCGTACTGCGCCATGTGCCGCTGCTGTGGCTTCGCAATACCGCTCAGGGCGTGCAGCTGTGGCCGTCCTTCGCGCTCGAGCTTCTGCGCCTTTACGCCGGGCAGGACGGCTACATAGCCCGGATGAATGCCGCCGGGTTCGACGCACTCAGGATGGCCGGCGCCATCGTGCCGCTCGAGCCGGAGGGGAGCATCCGCCTCTGGGAAACCGCCACGGATACGCCCCGTATATCTGCCAGCACTATCCTTTCGGGCGGCAGTGATCCGCGGCTGCGGGACGCCATCGCCATTGTCGATCTGTCGGCCGTGGGACTGACGCAGTACCTGCCCACCCCGACACGTCCAGCGCGACCAGGAGCGGACATCCACGCCGATGCAATCGGCCAGATGCTTGCCGGGCGCTACCTGGCAGAGCCAACGCACGCGCGTATGCTCGAGCGGCTCTGGTTTGTCCTCAGTGCCGTCGTTTTCATCGGACTTTCCGGAGTGCTCGCCTGGCGTTTCGTGCTTGGTGCCCTGGCTCTCGTGCTGCTGGCCGTCACGCCGTTCGTGTTCGGCGCTCTCGAATACAGCCTGCAGGGTGCACTCTATGACCCGCTGCAGCCGGCGCTTGCGACGATCCTGGTAGCCGGCTTCGAAGGCTATGTTCTCTACAGGCGCAGCGAGCAGCGCCGGTCCACCCTGGCACGGCAGTTCTCCCAGTATCTGTCGCCTTCCGTGGTGCAGCGCCTCGCAAGCTCGGACACCGAAGCGATCCTGTCCGGCGAGAAGCGCGAGATCACGATCCTGCTCAGCGACATACGCGGCTTCACGACGATGAGCGAACAACTCGATACCCAGGAAATCGCCAAGGTGGTCAATCACTTCCTCGGCATTGCGACCGATGAGATCCTCAAGCGCGACGGCACCATCGACAAGTTCATGGGCGATGCGGTGCTCGCCTTCTGGAACGCGCCGCTTGATCAGCCGGACCATCGCGAGCGCGCGCTCGACGCGGGGCTTGCCCTGATCGAACGGGTGACGCGTGAAGACGCCGCCTTCACCGCGGACGGCCACCCCTCCATCGCAATCGGCGTCGCCATCGAGACCGGCATCTGCTCGGTAGGCAATTTCGGCTCCGAACGGCGCTTCGATTACACCGCGATCGGCTCCCCGGTGAACCGCACGGCACGGCTCGAGTCGACGACCAAGAAGCTGGGCATCCCCCTGGTGCTTGGTCCCGGCTTTGCGGCAGGAGCATCGATGCCGGTCGTCCAGGCAGGCGCCTTTGAGCTCCAGGGTTTCAAGGGCGAGGTGCCGGTTTTCACCGTTCCGGAGATGCAAGCTGCTCACCAAGGTATGAGCCGCGAAGTAGAGAGCCAACGTGGTGAGCAATCTGGCGCCCCTGCCGTGGTGGTTGGTTCGCCGCCATCCGTGCAAATGGCACCGCCTGATCTTGCACCCCGAACCCGAAGCACACGCTGACCGGATCCAGCGGATGGCAGGGGTGCCGACCTGCTTTGTGAACTAATACTGCTGGGGAGGCCTAGGTGTCATCAAACGGCCCTTTAATTGCGGGTGGCTGTCAATCCGGATCAGCGCGACAGCCGATGAGACGCGGATAGACGGCGAAGGGATCCGTCGAGGTAACCCCGGCAATGATTGTCGAGGCCGCCGAATTTTCGAGCGAGAAGATAGGCCGTGTTATCCAGTTCACCACGAATGGCAGCACGGCTCGTTGAGTTAGCCGGCGCCATCATGTGGAGGCAGCGCGTGGTTCAGATTGTTTATCCTCGCCGCCGGATCATGCGCTCGGGATGTTCCCAAGAGCATCCAGCCGTAGCACTCCCCGAGCTGCCCTAACGAGAGAGTTCGCTGGGCCGGGATTATGGCCGTTATGAACCTGACGCAATCGATGCAGCGCTGGCCTCGTCGGGCGCGTGGGCGGTTTATCGACATCAATCGGTCGCCGCGGATGTTGGGATGCGCAGGCGTCGGCGTAGTACCGATGCGCCTTGGGCATGTGGGCGTTGACAGTGACATGGCCGCAGCGACGTGTTTCAGACGCCGAGCAATTCCAAGGACTGAGCACCAGAACCGAACCTTCCGACGGATTTTCGCGAGCTGCATTCCTCCCTCCCCTCCTTATCAAAACCGCCGCTCGCGAATTCGCTGGCCAGTATATCTGCGATATGATATACATATATCACTCAGAGGATATACAAATGCCGCTCTTCATTCGCGATCCCGACGTCGATGCCATGGCCGTCGAGCTGCAGCAGATTACCAACGCGCGCAGCAAGACCGAGGCCGTCAGAACCGCCTTGCGCCATGAGATCGAGCGCAACCGCGGCAGCGTCCCGCTGCGCGAGAGACTTGCCAAAGTCAAGGAAATGGCGCGGCGGATCGGGCCGGCCAACCCTGATTTCGATATGAAGAAATTCACCGACCAAATGTGGAGCGACGACTGATGTTCGTCGATGCCTCGGTGATCGTTGCCATCCTGAACGAGGAACCTGGCGCGGAAGAACTGGAAAAGCGGCTCGCGGCCGCGACCAAGCCGCTGTATATCTCCCCGCTCGTCCGGTTCGAGGCAGTCCAGGGTCTCGCGCGAGCATCGGCCGAAGCCATCAAAAAGAACGCCAAGCCCACGGCCGACATGCTGGCGCAAGCCCGTGATACCGTCGACGCCTTTTTGATCGAGATCGCCGGCAAGGAAATCATGATATCCGGCGACATCGGCGACCGGGCGATCGAAGCCGGCATGAAATACGGCAAAGCAGTCGGGCACAAAGCCGATCTCAATTTCGGCGATTGTTTTGCCTACGCTTGCGCGAAGGCTCACCGGCTTGCCCTGCTTTACAAGGGCAATGACTTTTCACAAACTGATCTGGCGTAAGGCTTTCCTGGTCTTGCATCGCGGCGCGAGAGCCGATGGGCCCTTTTGCATGCTTTGGGCGAATCGTCGTCTTTCATGGTTAAACGCAATATTACGACGAACGTTCGCTGCAGCACTGGTTTTCTTCGGCACGATCACCGTCCAGGCACAGCGGGCAGACGGCATCTTCTGGGTGCTGCGATCGGGTGCGCCATGCCGCGATCTTCCAGGGGGCGATACGGCCCACGCACCACCTGCTGCAATCGCTTCGTTCGATGGCGGAAAGCAGGTGTGTGGGACCGCCTCATGCATGGCATCACCAAAGCCCATGATGCAACGGTGCAGATGATCGATACCTCCATTGTTCGCGTCCATCAGCAAGGCGCGACAGCAAAAAGGGGGATCGAGATTATTGTCTCGGTCGTTCCCGATGCGCGCTGACGATCAAAATCCATGCTCTTGTCGACGCCGAAGGCAGGCCGATCAAGCTGACGCTCACGGCAGGTCAAATGAGTGACATCGCCTACGCAGCGGACTTGATCAAGGATTTGCCCAAGGGTGCCATGCTGCTCGCCGACAAGGGCTATGATGCCACGCCTTGCGCAATGCCGTCACCGAGCAAAAGGCATGGGCCAACATCCCGCCCAAGGCCAACCGCAAGGACCCGATGTGCTTCAGCCCCTTTCTCTACAAGGCCCGCAACCTCGTCGAACGTTCTTCAACAAGGCCAAGCAGTTCCCTCGCATCGCAACTCGATATGACAAGCTGGCAGAAAACTACCTTGCTGCCCTGAAACTCGTGTCAACTCGCATCTGGCTACGCGGTGATGAGTCTACGTCCTAGCGTTTTGCGTGCCCTGCCCGGTTGTCATTCGCCGCGCATGGTCGCCTGGAACGTCGGCAGGTGCTTCTTCTGCGCCTCGAGCATTTTCTCGCGATAGACGCCATAGATGACGTCGGTGTCGTGCAGTGTGACGCCGGCAATTGTCGGCGAGGCAAAAACCGGCAGTTCGATGCCGCGTTTCGAAAGCGCCTCGGCGGTGCGGGCGATCAGCTCATGCGCCAGGATCATGGCAAGCACGGTCGACGAACCGGAGACCGGCCGGCTCCAGCCCTCGACCGGCACGATGGCATCCTCGATCGGCGAGCAGGTGTCGATGACAAGGTCGGCGGCATCGGCAAGCCGTTTGCCGGAAGAGTGCGTCGCCGGCTTGTCGAGATTGTTCTTGCTAGTTATCGCAACGACGAAGATGCCGCGTTTTTTCGCATAAAGCGCGGTGTCGATGCCGGACGAATTGCGGCCGCTGTGGCCAAAGATGATGATCGAATCGCCTTTGTTCAGCGGCTGGTGGTCGAGGAATTTCTCGGCGTATTTCTCGGTCCGCTCCAGCCACAGAAGTTCGCGCACGCCGCCGGCGCCGAGCACGTTATGCCACATGACACGCGGGTCGGTCAGCGGATTGAAGCCGACATAGCTGCCGTAGCGCGGAAACACTTCCTGGACCGGCAACACCGAGTGGCCCGAGCCGTAAAGATGAACCAACCCGCCGCTCTCGAGCGTGTCGGCAAAGCGGCTGGCCGCTTCGCCAAAGGCTTCGGCATTGGCTTTCGAGGCCTGTTCGATGAGGGCGGCAAGGCGGGGTATGTAAAGATCGGACATGTCGGTACTCCTGTTATGGGTCGGCTTGGGTATGGCTCAGCTTCTTGCGGTTGGCGCGGCGCGACCGGCACGCAGCGTCGAGCGGATTTCGTAGCGGTCGCCACGCATCACCGAGACGGTGAATTCGAACGGGCCGCGCTCGTCGGTGGTGATGCGCTCGACCACGAAAGCGGGGCTCCCCGCAGGCAGATCGAGCAACTCGGCATCCGCCGCCCCGACAGCGCCGACACGGTAGTTTTCGCGCGCTGCGACCGGCACGATGCCGTAATGGCGTTCCAGCGCTTCGTAGAGCGAGCCTTGCAGCAGGCCGGCATCGAGAAAGCCCGGCACGCGCGCGGCCGAGAGTTGCGCAGTCTGAATACCGATCGGTTCGTTGTTGCCGAGCCTGAGCCGCCGGATGCGCACCACCGGGTCGCCCTCCTCGATCTCCAGCGCTCCGGCCGCGGCGGCATTGGCGGTGGTCAGGCTGCAGTCGAGCAAGCGCGAGCCGGCGACCACGCCCATATTGCCCATTTCCTGCGTGAAGCTGGTGAGTTCGCGGGTGCCGGCGACCAGCGTGGTGGAGCGCACGAAGGTGCCACGGCCATGTTCGCGCCTGAGCAGCCCGTGCTCCTCAAGATTGCGCAAGGCGTGTCGCAGCGTGATGCGGCTCACCCCGAACAAGGCGCACAGTCGGTCTTCGGCCGGAATCTGGTCGCCGGTCGCCCACTCGCCACTCTTGACGATGGCGCGGATGGCCTCTTCCACCTGATACCAGAGCGGCTCGGGCCTTCTGCGGTCGGGCAGATGGAAGCTCGCTTGACTCATCTTATCTGCCTCCACTGTGCTCCGGCGAGACCGGCCAGCGAGGCGCCGACGAGACCGGCGCGGGAGCCGAATTCGCCGGACCGCAGAACGACGTCGCGCAGATGCGGCGGCAACTGACGCCGCAATGCCGCAAGCAGCGGCGGCCCTATCACGTCCAGCGCATCGGCAAGCCCGCCGGAAATCAGGATCGCCTGCGGATCGAGCAGCGCGACCGCACCCGCAAGGACAGTGCCCAGCCGGCGCGCCGGCAGCTCCAAGGCGTCAAGTGCGGCCGTGTTGCCAGCCCGCGCGGCCTCGACCAACCTGCCGCCATTGGCCAGCCCGATCTGGCGCGCCGCGGCGTCGAACGCCCGCCCGGAAGCGAAGCGCTCCAGCCAGCCGCTACGGTCCTCGCCTTCATCCTCGATGTCGGCGCAGGCCCAGCCGAATGAGCAGGCGCCGCCACGTGCGCCTGCAACGATGCGGTTGTTGGCCAGAACGGCGGAGCCGATACCGGTGCCGATCGCCAGCAGGATGGCATCGGACAGGCCCTTTGCGGCACCTTCGACCGCTTCGGCCAGCATGGCGACCTGCGCGTCATTGCCAATGGCAACAGGCAGACGAGGAAACAAGGCCGCGATGTCGATGCCGTCGAGATAGGGAAGGTTCGGAATCCAGCGGCAGACCGAGCCCTCGACAAGTCCGGGCACCGCAAGCCCGAGGGCGTCGACCGGACCGGCCTCGGCACGCAAGGCACCGATACGGGCGACGAAGGCATCCAGGCTTGTCGGCGCAGGCTCGCGGCTCAGCATCTCCAGCCAGCGAACATCGCCGCTATGGATTGCGGCGCGCAAATTGGTGCCGCCAAGATCGATAGCCAGAATGCGTGTCATCGAGAGCCGCTCCGATTGGCCGGCGCGAACAGGCCACTGCCGGCTTGCCAGGACTGCGAGGCCGCCGCAAAACCCTGCGCGTAGCGCGTGCCGCGCAGGCAGCCGCGAAGCCGATAAAGCGCACTGTAATAATCGACGTAGGGGAAACTGCTCAGGCCGCGTGCCAGTTCGTATTCCCGCACCGCCTCGCTCCAGGCCTCGAAGCCGTCGCTGACGTCGACGAGGTGTTCGGGGCGAAAGCCTTCGTCGTCCTCCCAGTTTTCGCCGAACAGCAGCAGTTGCGGTGTGTGTGCAGCATGATCGCGCTTCAGCGTCGGCAATGCCGCAAAAAAAATACCGGTCTGTGTCAGTCGGGCCGCGGCGCGATGGTCCTTGTGCCAGCTGCCATGCCAGTGAGTGATGACGATTTGCGGCTTCAACTCGCGCACAACATCGCAAACCTTGAGCGCCGTCTCGTCGTCGCAGGGCAGGAAGGCGTCGTGCAGCCCGAGACTGCGCATGGCAACGCCGAGCCTGGCTGCGGCCTTTGCGGCCTCCTCCTGCTTCTGGACGCAATAGTACTCGGGGGCGAGGCTTGGATGGCCCTGCTCGCCCATGCTGAGATGCAGGAAGGTGACTTCGGCACCGCCTTGCACCGCCGCCGCCGCCAGTGGACCGGCAATCACCTCGGCATCGAAGGCATGCGCCCCGACGACCAGAATCGAGCGTGCGGCATAGACCTTGTCCTCGATCATTTCGCGCCTCCCCCGGAGCCGACGCCCTCGCGAATCTGGCGGGCAAGCAGACAGTACATGATCAGGATGGGCGCCATGGAGATGGCAAGCGAGGCGAACACGAGGCCCCAATCCGTGCGGAACTGGCCGACAAACACGCTGATCGCCAGCGGCACGGTCTTGTAGCGGTCGTCGAAGATGAAGATCAGCGGGAAGAAGAAGTCGTTCCACACGGCGATAGCGGTGAAGATGGCGACGATCGATACGGCTGGTTTCACCATTGGCAGCACGATCTGGAACAGAATGCGCGCCTCGCCGGCCCCATCCATGCGCGCAGCCTCGTCGAGCTCGGACGGCAGTACCCGCATGAAATTTGCGAAGATGAAGACGGCGAATGGAATGCGGATGGCCGAATAGACAAGGATCAGGCCGATCAGCGAATCGAGCAGGCCAAGGTTGCGCATCAGCGTGAACAGCTCCACCGAGGCAAGCCGGATCGGCAGCATGATGCCGGACAGGAACAGGCCGAGCATGATACCGTTCCAGCCCAGCCGATAGCGGCTCAGCGGATAGGCGGCCATTGCCGACACGATAATCGTCAGGATCACCGCACCGCCGGTGACGATCAGGCTGTTGATGAAATTCTGGCCGAGATCGGCGCGCGTCCAGGCCGCAACGAAATTGTCGAAGGCAAAGCTTTTCGGCAGGCCAAGCCTGTTGTCGTAGATCTCCGCCGTGGTCTTGAAACAGGAGACGACGAGAATATAGAGCGGCAGCAGCACCGCTGCGGTCCACAGGACCAGCGCCGTCCAGCCGGGCAGCCGAGCAAGCTGTCGAGGGATGGCGAGCATATTCACAGTTGCACCGTGCGGCGGTCGAAGAAGCGCAGCATCACAAGCGTGCCGATGCTGAGGATGAGAAACAGCAGCGTTCCCAGCGCAAGCGCCAGGCCTATATCGGTGATACCGACCGCGCCTTCGGCGCCGAAAGCGAGCCGGTAGAAATAGGTCACCAGCGTGTCTGTGGAATAGCTCGGATTGCCCTGCACGCCTTGCATGACATAGACGATGTCGAACTGGTTGAAGGTGTTGATGAACGACAGCGTCGTCAACGTGCCGACGGCCGGCATCAGCAAAGGCAGGGCAACCGAGACCAGCATGCGGCCGCTGCCGGCGCCATCCAGCCTGGCAGCCTCGAATATCTGGGACGAAATCTGCCTGAGGCCGGCAGTGTAGATCAGCACCGGCAGGCCCATCCAGTTCCAGGCGTCGACGGCGATCAGCATCACGAGTGCCGTGTGGCTGTTGCCGAGAACCGTCAGGCTGCCTTGATGCAGGCCAAGGCCGTTGAGCATCCATTCGATGGTGCCGCCGGGCGCCAGCAGCAACCGCCACAGGGCGCCGACGATGACCGGGCTCAGCACTGCCGGGAAGAAGAATACCGACTGGAAGAAGGCCGCCCCCTTTTCGCGCAGAAACAGCAGCCAGGCAAACAGCAGACCAAGGCCGTTCTGGAACAGCATGATGCCGAAGAACCAGGCGACGTTGTGCCAGAGCGCCCCGTAGAGCCGTCCACCGCTCGGGAAAACGAACAGGCGGGTAAAATTCGAAACGCCGGCGAACTCCAGCATGCGCAGGCCCCTCCAGACGAAGAAGCTGCCCCACAGCGACATCAGCAGCGGATAAAGGACAAACAGCGCATAAACGGCCAGTGCCGGCACGATGAACAGCACGGCCATGCGCTGCTGGGTGCGCTGAAGGCTGCTTTTGCGGCGACGGGCGATCATGTGCTGTTTCGCGCAGGGTGTGACGGCCTACTGCTTCGGCTTGAACCAGCTGCTGACGGCGGCCTGCATGTCCGCCGCCAGCTTCTGCGGCGTGATGTTGCCTTCGACCATGTCGATGATCTCGGACTGCAGGATCGAGGAGGCCGTAGGCGTCTGCCAGCGGAAGCCGACAAGCGTCAGATAGGGTGTGGAATTCTTCGACATCTCCATCATCGTGGCGAGTACCGGGTCCTTCACGGTGACGTCGGTACGGGCCGGCGGCCAGCCCAACTCGTCGGCGAAGAGCTGCGCGAACTCGGCCGAAGCCATGAAGTTGAGCACCTTGATCGCTGCCTCCTTGTTGGTGCTTTCAGAGACCAGACCATAGGAGCCGTCTGAAAAGGCCGAGGTGTAGAGCTTGGTGGCAGGATCGTCGGCGGGGAACGGGAAGATCGAGAATTTCAGCTTCGGGTTCTGCGCCTTGAAGCTGCCGTTCTCGAACGAGCCGCCGAAGAACATGGCCGCCTTGCCGCCGATGAATTGCTGTGTCGAGGTGGTGTAATCGACCCCGGCAAAGCCGTCGGAGAAATATGGCTTCAAGTCGGCATAGCGTTTCAGGGCAGCCACGTAGCGCGGATCCTCGAAGGTCGCCTTGCCGCTCATCATTTCGTCGTAGAAGCCCGGGCCATAGATGGTCGGGCCGACAACACCGACGCCGATCTCCAGCGCCCAGGCGGAGCCGTTGGCACCACCGGCGGCTATTGGCGTTATCCCCGCCGCTTTCAGCTTCTCGCAGGCGGCGACGAAATCTTTGTAGGTCTTGGGAATCTCGATGCCCTGGGCGGCGAAGATGTCTTGATTGTAGAAGACGCCCATCATCGGCACCGAATAGGGCACGCCATAGATCTTGCCGTCGGCAACGCCACGAGCGCCGCCCAGCGCGCTATCGGGCATGTTCTTCAGCTCCGGCACGCTGTCGTCGAGCGGGTCGAGATAGCCACCCTCGATGAATGGTTGCAGTTCGCCGTAAGCCTTGAGCTGAGCGATATCAGGCCCGCGGCCGCCACGCAGCGCCGTACTCAGCCGGTTCTGGTAGTCGGCGTCGGGGGTGAACTGGATGTTGACCTTAATGCCGGGAGTCTTGGCCTCGAAGGCGTCGAAGATGCGGCGCATCGCAGCCTCGTCCTCGGTGCGCCAGCTCCACAGGGTCACGGTGTCGCCGGCCTTGGCCGGCAGTGCGGTGAAGACCCCAGTGCAGACTGCGGCAAACCCGCCGATCAGGCCGAGTGCGGCGCGTCGATGAATTGAAAACATGCTCAGTCTCCCATTCTGTCGATATTGTCATCCCCACGGCGGTTCAAAAGCCGCAAGGCAGTCATAGCTTTTCTCATGTCATTATAACGACATGACTTCGATCGCAAGAGCCTTGCGATATGTTCGGGCATGGCCGGCAGGGAGAAACAGCTCGAACCATTCCAGATAATTGCCTGTTTTCAAAGTATGATCCCGCACCTTTGTGGACCCGCGGTGAGAAAACGCCGCAGTACCGGCAGAAGCTCTCCACGAAGATAGCGCTTGCATCGTTGCTTCGAGTTGTCATAACGTCATCGGCATCGCTGTGCGGCTATGCGGAGGGTCCGGATGTCTTTGGCTTGGATTTCGAAACTGGCACTGGCTGCAGGGTTGTTGGCCTCGCCCACCATTGGTTGCGCCCAATCGGTCAACATTTCCTATCTGACCCACTGGTCGCCCGAAACGGTCGCTTTGCTGGACGCCGCGGCCAAGGACTACTCCAAGAGCAATCCCGATGTGACCGTCACCGTGCGCGCCGTCCCCTTCGGCGACCTCCTGACGACACTGCGTTCCCAGGGCGGCAGCTCGGACGGGCCGACGATCGGCGGCATCTACGATTTGTGGCTGCCCGAACTGGCGCGAGACAAACTGGTCGCGCCGGCCCCCGACACGGTTGCCGGCGAGGTCAGGAGTGCGTGGCCGGCCGGTGTCGTCAGCGCAGCCTCCGTTGGTGGCACGCTCTACGGCATTCCAAACGAGATCGACGTCTATGCGCTGAACTACAACAAGGAACTGTTCAAGCAGGCAGGCATTACGGCCGCGCCGAAAACCTGGTCCGAATTGAAGGATGCGGCCCAGAAGCTGACCAGGAAAGATGCCGGCCAGCAAGGTTTCGGCATGATCAATTCCTGGGCGGCGGGCGTCGTCCATCCCTTCGCCTCGCTGCTGGCCTCCAATGGCGGCGAGCTGGTCAAGGACGGCAAACCGGTGCTCGACAGTCCTCAAGCCGACGAGACTTTCCAGCTCTACGAGGACCTGATCAAGTCCGGTGCCAGCGATCCGGCGATGGCCACGGCCGACGCCAACACAACCGGTCCCTTCCTCGACAATTTCGTCTCCGGCAAGACCGGCATGATCATCATGGCCAACTGGTGGGAAAGCGCATTGAAGAGCGGCATGGGCGACAAGTTCTCCAATATCGCCACCGCACCCATCCCGGTCGGTCCGAGCGGCGACAAGCCGCACTCGATCTCCTATTCATGGATGACCGTCGTCAACGCCAATGCCGGTCAGGCCGAACAAAAAGCGGCATGGGATTTCCTGGTATGGCTGAACAGTCCGAAGTCCGGCAAGAACGGCGCATCGGCAATGTCGGATATTCTGATCTCGATGGGCATCCTGCCGACACGGACGTCCGACATCGAAGCCCATAAGGACAAGCTCGGTTCCGAGTTCCTGTCCGGCTATGTCAGCGTGCTTGCCGACGCCAAGCCCTTCCCTGTCGTCCCGGGCGGCCAGGAGTTCAGCGAATCGCTGCAGCAGACGCTCGAGGCGTTGCAGTATGGGCAGCTCTCGGCCAAGGATGCGCAGGCGAACGCGCAGGCCGATGCCGTCTCGATCCTGGAGCGTGCCGCCAAATAACGAAGGCGCTGTCTCGAGAGCCCGACGCTTTGGAAGCAGAGCGATGATCAAGACCTATCGTGCCTCGGCGGGCATCATGCTGGCGCCCGCCGTGACACTGATCGGCGTTTTCATCCTGCTGCCGATGCTGCTCACCATCTGGCTGTCATTCCAGGACTGGTCGACGCAGACGCCTTTTTCCAATGCGAGCTTCATCGGCTTCGACAATTTTCGCGAAATATTCGGACCGACCTCGGTCGGGCGGGATTTCAAGCGAGCGCTGCTCAACACCGCGATCTACACGGCATTGTCGGTGATGCTCATCCTGCCCCTTTCGGTCGCGTTCGGTTTGATGGTCTACCAGCGCGATGTCGCAGGCGGCACGGCGCTGCGGGCCGTGTTGTTTTCCACCTACATGGTGCCGATGATCGCCGTGACGCTGGTCTGGTCGAAGCTTTATTCGCCGAGCGAAGGGCCGCTCAACCAGATGCTCGGCCTCGCCGGCATCGGCCCGCAACCCTGGCTGTCCTCGCCAAGATCGGCGTTGATCTCGATCGTCGTCCTCAATGTCTGGCAGCAGATCGGCTATTTTACCGTGCTGGCCGTTGCCGGGCTGACCCAGATCCCGGGCAGTCTTTACGAGGCGGCGACTCTGGACGGCGCCACCCGACGCGAACAGTTCCGCTTTATCACGTTGCCGCTGCTGCGGCGCACGCTTCTGTTCAGCGCCGTCATCGCCATCATAAACGCCGTGCAGGTGTTCGAGCCGGTGGCGCTGATCACCCAAGGCGGGCCGGTCGGCTCGACCAATGTGCTGACCTATCACATCCGCCGTGTCGGCATCGAGCGCGCGCAAGGCGGATTGGGCTCGGCCATGGCAGTGATGCTGATGTTGGCGCTGATCGTCGTTGTGTGCGCGCTGTTTGCATTTGCCAACCGGAAGGATGACGAATGAGCGCGCCGGGCCGATCAGCATCGAGCCGGTTGGCGCGCAAACGCCTGGCGGGCCGCAGAGCACTGCTCGCCACGTTGATGCTGCTGGTTGCCGTGGCCTCCGCCTTTCCGCTGTTGTGGATGGTGCTCTCCAGCCTGAAGACGCCGGCCGAAACCATGCAGGTGCCGCCAGTGTGGATACCGCGCACGCCGAGCCTCGAAGCGTATGAGAAAGTGTCCGGCGTCATCAATGTCGGCCGCTCGATGTGGAATTCGCTGGTGATCGCCACGATCACCACCGCCGGCATTCTGGTCACCAGCATGATGGCTGGCTACGCCTTCGCCAAGCATCACTTTCCCGGCCGCTCACTGCTGTTTTCGGTGCTGATCGCCACAATGTTTCTGCCGCCGATCGTGACTTTGGTCCCGCTGTACCGTCTCGTCGGATCGATCGGTCTGAATGCCAGCCTTGCCGGCATCATCGTGCCCAACCTCGCCAATGCCTTCGGCATTTTCCTGATGCGCCAGTTCATCGCCGGCGTGCCGGACGATTTGATCGACGCGGCACGGATGGATGGGGCGTCGGAACTTGTGATCCTGTTCAAGATCGTCGCGCCGAGCGTGGCGCCCGCGACCGCGGCATTGGCGCTGTTGGCCTTCGTCTATCATTGGAACAGCTATCTGTGGCCGCTTACCGTGCTGCAGGGCAATGCGGAAGATTATCCGATCGTCATTAGCCTCAGCCGCCTGCTCAGCTACAACAGAGGTGCGCTCAACACCGGACTGGTCATGGCGGGCGCCACTCTTGCCGTCCTGCCGCCACTGGTGCTGTTCGTTTTCCTGCAGCGCTTCTTCGTGGATTCGATCGTCGGCTCGGCGATCAAGGGATAGCGTCGGCGGCACTGCCGGCTTACGCCGGTCGGTCGTTGGGACGCGCTCTGCAAGCTCCAGGCAATCAGCGAACTTGGACGCCAAATGCCCACAGCTTAGCTGCACCTGTGATACCGGTTGTTGTGCTACATATGTAACCATGCTCATCACCCCAGGAGCGGGAGATCATGGCACTTACCCATGAGACTATTGAACGGTCGGGATTTGGCGTCCTCACCGGAAGGCCGAAGGAGGTTGGTGACCGACTTGATCGCCTACTGCCGAGCTGGTCATAGCAGTAACGGTCGAGCATGGGAGTGAACCTGCTGTGCGCGGCCTCGCGGACACGCTCGTCAGCATTGCGCCTCTGGTGCGTACGATCCTGATGAGTCGCCAGCGCGAAGCCATAAGCACGATAATCGACGCCCTGGTCCCTGACGTACTCCCTCCGCAACACGTGCTCACACAAGCGCGGATGGCGGCCGAGGCGAGAAGAGAAGTATTGGAAAGCGGCGGTTGGCTGACCGCTCCTCAAGTCGCGACAATGGCAGGGTTCAGCACAAGCAACCCACGTGCGCAGCCAAACAAGTGGAAAAACAAGGCCGCATCTTCGCAGTTCGGCATCGGGGTGTAGACTATTTTCCCGGCTACGCTCTGGATATTGCAGCTGGATACGGCCCACTAAACCGCTCGCTAAGGTTCTGAGTGTGTTTCGCGGGAAAAAGGATGCCTGGGGGCTCGCCTATTGGTTTGCATCGATCAATAGCTTCCTTGGCGGCAAACGTCCGCAAGATGTGCTCGCCTCGGACCCCGAACGCGTTCTTTCAGCTGCCGTGGATGAGTTAGCACGCGCACCACATGGCTAACCGACGCGGCTTGGCGCACGAAGCTATCCATGAGCCGCATCCGATGGTGAGTCGCCAATGGCGCTTAGTATCGGACGCATCCAAGCCGGGCCTGTATGGCGGTTGAGACGAGTCTCTTTTTGTTACTCAGGGACAGTTGGCGCGACGCGATCTGAACGACATCGGCGGCCCGTGATGGCCCGAGATGCCGCAACGCCTGAACGACTGTTCCCGCAGCACTCCCCGGTGCTATCGGGTGTTTGGGCGACGCATGGCGCAGGTCGATAACACGCTTTCCGAGCACCGCGCGACGGGATGGACCATCCGTGAGATATGAGGTTCGGGCGGGAACTTGGCTGGTCAGACCAAGCGCATTGGCCGCATGCGTCCCGGCGACCTGCACATGAGAGCCCGACTCCCTGGCCAGCGCCTGGGCAACATAATCGGGCGACGGGGAAAGCGCCCCAAGTTTTGGATGCAGTTTCGGGAAATCGTAAAGTCCGCGGGCGAGACGCCGCAACCTATCTCTTTTGACGAGGCGCGAGAGCGCCTGATCGATCGCTGACCGTCCCGCCAGATCAAGAAAATCGCTGGGCGTGAAAACGCTCCCGCGCCCACTACCGCGGGCGCGCCTCAAGATCCGATCAGGAACTGAGGAAACGACCATCTTCATGCGTCAGAAAATAACGCATCTTTTACTGACATTCATCGAAAAAATAGGCATCGCTGTCTGGTTGCTAGGTTTCTCAACAGAGTGCGAGAGCCCAACCAAGCGCGGCGGACTCAGTTGGCGGGCCGCAGCGACAGAGGACTCGGAGACGGCTTGTCCGTGAGAACCTTGTTGAAACGAATGCGGGCGCGAGGGTCATGCCGGCCACCGGTCACGCCCGTCGGATGGCAGCCTGCTACAGACCGAGTACTGCGGAAAGCTGCCGAGACGATGACCGCCACAAAGTGACGGCTCGATGCCGAGCTTCACGCAGCAAATCTTGGCTCCGGAACTCCCGTTACGCCGAGGCCGGTGATGGCAAAAAGGCTGCCGCGTAAAACTCCGTCGCCCGGAAAGCGCGGCAGCGGCGGCTTGGCCATCGACGTGACGTACAGGGTATCGAGCTTCGGCCCGCCGAACATGACGCTGGTGATCTTCTTGACGGGCATGTCGATGATGCGGTCGACGCTGCCGTCGGGCGCGTAACGCACCAGCCTGCCGTCATAGACCAGCGCGTTCCAGAGGAAGCCCTCGGCATCGACAGTTGAGCCGTCGGCCGCCCCTCCCCGGCTGGTATCGACGCGAGTGAAAGTGCGCCGGTTGGTGGCGGCACCGGTTTCGATATCATAGTCGTAGGCCCAGATCTCGCCGGTCCAGGTGTCGGCGAAATAGAAGGTGCGGTCGTCTGGACTCCAGCACGGGCCGTTCGAGCAGATGATGCCGGAACCTATCCTGGTCACGGAGAAATCGGGATCGAGCCGGTAGAGCCCTCCGGAGGGTCCCTCTTCCATCGTGTCCATTGAGCCCGCGAAGAAGCGGCCGCGCCGATCGACCTTGCCGTCATTGAGCCGGTTCATCGGCCGGTCCGGCTCCGGATCGTGGATCGGCGTCACCTCGCCGGTGGCGAAATCAAGCAGATGGAAGCCGCGCTGCAGCGACACCACCGCGCCACCGCCGTCCTTGCGCAACGCCATCGAGCCGATCTTCATCGGCACGTCCCAGCAACGGATCTCGCGGCCGTCGGCGGTCGCCCGAAACACGCGCCCATCGAAACTGTCGATCCAGTAGAGGCGCTCCTGTTCAACGTCCCACAGCGGTCCCTCGCCCAGCGTGGTTTTCACGTCCACCACGACCTCGATCTTCATGCCGTCCTCCTCTGTTCGAACCTTGCAGAAACCGGTCAGAAGGCGACCTGGTCGCCGCCCTTCAATGACAGGATTTCGCGAGCCTCGTCGGGCGTCGCCACTTCCATGCCGAGGCCTTCGATAATCTTACGGGCAAGCACCACCTGCTCGGCGTTCGATTTGGCAAGCTTGCCCTTGCCGGCCCACAGACTGTCTTCGAGCCCAACGCGAATATTGCCGCCAAGCGCTGCCGATTGCGCGGCAATGCGCAGCTGGCTGGCGCCGGCACCCAGCACCGACCAGCGGTATTGATCGCCGAACAGGCGATCGGCGGTGCGCTTCATATGGGCGACGTCTTCCGGGTGCGTACCGATGCCGCCGAGCAGGCCGAACACGGACTGTACGAAGAACGGCGGTTTCACCAGCCCGCGATCGGCGAAATGCGAGAGGTTATAGAGATGGGCAATGTCGTAGCACTCGAACTCGAAGCGCGTGCCGTTGTCGTAACAGGTCTCCAGTATGTACTCGATGTCCTTGAACGAGTTGCGGAAGACCAGATCACGCGTCGCTTCCAGGTGCGGCTTTTCCCAATCGAACTTGAACGTTTCGTATTTGTCTACGAGGTGATAGAGCCCGAAATTGATCGACCCCATGTTGAGCGAGGCGACTTCCGGCTTGAACTGGGCGGCGGGCCGCACACGCTCCTCCACCTTCATGTAAGGACTGCCGCCGGTGGTGATGTTGATGGCGGCATTGGTGCCTTGCTTGACGCGCGGCAGGAAACGCGCGAACGCCTCCGGCGTCTGGTCGGGCTTGCCGGTCTCAGGGTCGCGGGCATGCAGATGCAGGATTGCCGCACCAGCCTCGGCCGCCGCAATCGCCTCCGAGGCGATCTGGTCTGGCGTGATCGGCAGATAAGGCGACATGGTCGGCGTATGGATTGCCCCCGTCACCGCACAGGTGATGATGATCTTGCCCTTGGCCTGCGGGGCGCCGGGCTTGCGGCTTGTTTCCATCATCGTCCAAACTCCTGATCCGATTTTTTCTTGTGCGCCGCCAGCGCCATCAGCCGACGGTCGCGCCAGACCTGCCGTTCGCCGAGTTCTTCCCGCGGCAGGCGCTTGCGGCGCTCGGCCTCGATCGTCTCCATGACCTCGCCGGCCCAGTCGACCCGACGCAGCATCTGCGGGAAGATGTTGGAATAGATCGTCTGGTAGCGCTCTACATAGTCGCGCACACCACCAGGCGCGTTGAGGTCGATCGTTTCGAACGGACCCATGAACGACCAGCGCAGCGCCAGCCCCTCGCGCAGGCCCGTGTCAACGTCCTCAACGCTGGCGTAGCCGTCGGCGACGAGCCGGAACGCCTCCTCCAACAGCGCGCCCTGCAAGCGGTTCATGATGAAGCCGTCGAGTTCGCGCTTCATCACCAGCGGCGCGTGGCCCGCTTCGACAAGAAAGGCGCGGGTCCTTTCCACCGTTTCGGCGGAGGTCCATGGCGCCGGCACGACTTCCGCTGCCGGGATGAGATAGGGCGGATTGATTGGATGTACGACGAGGCAGCGATGCCGCGCCTGCAGATGATCGGTGAATTTCGACGGCAACAGCGCCGAGGTGGAACTGGCGATCACCGCCTGCGGACCGGCAAGGGCGTCGATCCGGGAGAACACGTCACGCTTCACCTCCAGGTTTTCGGGTGTGTTCTCCTGGACGTGGACGGCATCGGCCAGGGCCTCGCCAAGCTCCGCCACAATGGTGATGCGGCCAAGCACGGCATCGACCGCCTGTCCCCGCAGCAAATCGTTGGCGGCGAGGTCGCCGAGCACGCCGGCGATATAGTCGCGCGCACCGCTGGTCGCGGCCGGCGCCTGGTCCCACATCCGCACATCATGCCCCGCGCGAGCGAAGCTGATCGCCCACGCTCGCCCGATGAAACCGCTTCCGACAATTGCTACCTTCGCCATGATTGCCCCTCAGAGTGTCTCGACATTGCCGTCGACGCCAAGCGATTGGCCGGAAATGTTGACGCCCGCATCGGAAAGCAGGAAGGCGACCATCGCGGCAACATCGTATGGGCTGGTAATGCGGCGCAGCGAGATGTTCTGCAGATAGCGCTGCGTCATCTCCTCGTTTGAAACGCCGAGCTGCTTTGCCCGGTCGGCAATGACCTTGTCGATGCGCGGCCCTTCGATGATGCCGGGCAAGATGGCGTTGACCCTGATCCCATGCGGTCCGAGTTCCTTGGCAAGACTCTGGGTCAGGCCGACAACGCCGAACTTGGCAGCCGAATAGGGGGTGCGGAACGCGTAGCCATGGCGGCCGGCGGCCGAAGACATCGAGACGATCGAGCCGCCGCCCGCCGCCTTGATCAGCGGCACGGCACGCCGCGCGCACAGGAACTGGCCTGTCAGGCAGATATCTATGCAACGCCGCCAGTCTGCCGGATCGATCTCGTCGACGCCGCCGGTTGGCCCGGCAATGCCGGCATTGTTGATCAGGGCGTCGAGCCCGCCGAGCTTCTCCTTGACGATCTCGAACAGTCGGTCGACATCGCCGTCGCGCGAAACGTCGGCCTTGACTACGGCGGCGAGCGTAATTCTCTCTGGAGCAGCGGCCAGCGCCTCGTCCGAAATATCGCAGATCGCGACGCGTGCGCCGAGCCGCGATAGCGTCTCTGCAATGGCAAAGCCAATGCCGCCAGCGCCCGCCGTGACCAGCACGCGCTGGCCTTTGAGCCCGGTCAGGAATTCGTCCGCCGATGCCGGTGAGCTTGAGCTCATTGTTCCATCCCTTTCACTGAATCCGCCTTTCGCGCAGCGCCATGACGGCACCGAGCACCACCAGCCCAAACAGAATCGCCCGCGTCGCATAAGGCAGCGTCGTGCCGGCGAGCAGCATCTGCAACGCGGTCAGGAGCAGCACCCCACCCAGCATGCCGAGATAGTGGCCACGCCCGCCGGTAATCAGCGCACCGCCGACCACGACGACGGCGATGGAGGGCAGTAGATAATCGTCGCCCATGCCGAGGCTGGCCTGGCCGGAAAAGCCGGTCAGCATGATGCCGACGATCGCCGCGCAGACCGCCGACAGCACATAGACGAGGATGAGCGTGCGACCGACCGCGATGCCGGAGAGCTGGGCTGCGCGCAGGCTGTTGCCGATGCCATAGACGCGGCGGCCGAAAGCGGTGCGGCCGAGCAGCAGTACGGCAAATACGACGAAGGCGATCATGAACAGCACCACCGGCGTGATGGCGAATATTTTGCCGGTCATGAACCAGCGCAGCATCGGCGAGGAGAAGCCGGCCGGCGTGCCTTGCGAGTAGAGCAAAGCGAAACCTTGCAGAATGCCGTTGGTGGCCAGCGTCATTACAATTGGCGAAATGCCGAGGAAGACGATGCCGATGCCGTTGGCGAGACCGATCAGGCAAGCGATGAGCAGCACCGCCGGCAGCGCATAGGCAAGTGCAGCATCCGATCCGTTGACCATGCCAGCAAGCAGGATGCCCGAGAGGCCGATCGTCCACGGCAGCGACAGGTCGAGCCCACCGGTGAGGATTACGCTGCCCTGCCCAAGCGCCAGGATGGCAAGGAAGCTCGACAGCACGAACAGCGAGTTCCAGTAGGTGACGTTGACGATGGCGCGTCCAAGCCAGATCTGGGTGACGATCACGACGACGGCCAGGCAGACATAGGCCGGCAGCGCATAGCGCAGCGTCTCGGCGTTACGGACATGGAAGGCCGGCTGCGGCGCCTGCTGGTCGCCAGCGCTGCCCCGCTTGATTCTCAGCCGCCGGTCGGTGCGATCGATCTGCGAGGGCAGCATTCCGGCGCGCCACGCGGCCAGCCGAGCCCGTAGCGCACGCAGTTGGCGGGCAAGCACGGAGCCATGCGACAGCGAGCCGGCAAGCACGGCAAGGATCAGGATCATGCCCTCGGCGATCGTCGAATAATAGGCCGAGACGTTGAGCACGAGCAGGATGTTGACGACCATCATCAGGATGTAGGCGCCGAAGACGGTGCCGACTGGCCCGCCTTGACCGCCGCCCAGCCTTGTGCCGCCGACGACGACTGCCGCGAACATCGACAGCAACAACGGGTTGCCGACCAGCGGATCGCCGCTGCCGGTCTGGGCGCTGATGAAAACGCCGGCAAGCCCATAGCAGCCGCCGGCAATGACATAGACCAGGAAGCGTACGAGAACGACGCGCACACCGACCGCGGCGGCGGCATCCGGGTCGCTGCCGACCGCATAAAGCGCCGTCCCGAAGCGTGTTCCTTTGAGCCAGAACCAGCCGAGCAGGACGACGCCGATGACCACCAGCGGCATCGGTATCCAGCCGGCAATGGCATCACCGAGATAGAAGGCGCCAAGATCGGGCGAGACGAAACCGCCCGGCTTGTCCATGACCAGCAGCGTTACCCCCTGCAGGATGAACATGGTCGACAGTGTGACGACGATTGGCTGCATGCGCAGGACGGCGATGAAGAAGCCGTTGAAGGCGCCGACCAGCATGCCGACACCAATTCCGGCCAAGGTCCACAGCGCGACACTCGTGCCGGTTGCCATCGGATCCATGCCTTTTGCCAGAACGACATTGACCAGCGAGATCACCGCGCCCGCGGACAGGTCGAAACCGCCGGACAGGATGACCAGGGTCTGGCCGATCGCCGCCAGTGCCGAGGTGGCGCCGCCGCTCGACAGGAACGAAATATCGAAATAAGTGAGCCGCCCGGCACTTACCAGATCAACGATTAGCAGGAGCACGGCAAAGACGATCGCCGCGATGATCGCGCCGCGATGCCGCGCGAGGAGCCGCGACACTGTTGCGGCCGGTGCCGCGGGCGAACTCGTCACGCTCATTCCGCCGCCTCCCGGACCAACTCGCCATGGCCAAGCGCCGGCCGCATGATCGCGCCTTCCGTGATGTCGTTGCCGGCAAGCTCCGCCACCAGGTGACCGTCGTAGAGGACGAGCACCCGGTCGCATTGATGGACCAGCTCGGGAATTTCGGTTGAATGCAGAAGGATCGAGCCGCCGGCCGCCACATAGTCGCGCATCATCACATAGAGCTCGTGCTTGGTGCCGACGTCGATGCCGCGGGTCGGATCGAAAAGCAGCAGGATCCGGCTTTCGGCGACCAGCCATTTGGCAATGGCTATCTTCTGCTGGTTGCCGCCAGAGAACGCCCCTGCCCTCGTCCATAATGCACTGCGGTCGACCTCCACGGTTGAGAAGGCGGACTGCACGGCCTTTGCCTCCTCGTCGTTTCTGATCAGGCCAAATCGGGTAAAGCGTTCGACCACAGGCAGCGATGCATTCTGCCGGCCCGAGAGCTTCAGGAACAGGCCTTCGGTCTTGCGGTCCTCCGGCACCAGCCCGATCGCCATGTTGGGCTTGAGCGCATCGGAGGGCGAGCCGAGCCAGACCTTGCGGCCGTCGACCAGGACATGGCCGCGCTCGATCTCGGCCATGCCGAAGCAGGCGAGGAACAAGTCGAGCTGCCCCATGCCCTGAAGCCCGGCAATGCCGAGAATCTCGCCCTTGCGCAGGTCGAAATCGACGCCGTCGAGCTTCCTCCCCGTCTTGAGATCGCGCACACCGAGCACCGGCGGACCGAAGGCGGCCTCACTTTGAGGTTTCGGCGGGAAGGTCTGGGCGATGCTGCGGCCGATGATCTTTTCGATCACCTCACCATCCGAAACATCGGCAACCGGCGCGGTCACGATGTGGTGGCCGTTCCTGAGAATGGTCAGCGTGTCGCAGAAAGCCCGCACCTCGCGCATGCGATGGGTGATGAACACGACCGTGGTACCGGCCGCTTTCAATTGCGCGATGATGGCGCCCAGCCACTCGACATCGCCACCTGACAGTGTCGAAGTCGGCTCGTCGAGCAGAAGGATGCGCGGCTTGCGATAGAGCGCGCGCGCGATTTCGATCTTCTGGCGGATGGCGAGATCGAGCGTCGCTACCTCGGCATCGAGATCGACCGTAAACCCCAGATCGGAGATGTGCTTGCGGACTGCCTTGCGCGCGCTCAACCGCCTGATCAGGCCGATCGAGCCAACGGGCGCGTAAGGCAGCAACATGTTATCGAGAACGCTGAGATCGCGTACCAGGGTCATTTCCTGGAAGGCTGTCTGCACGCCTTTGGCATGCGCGGCGCGCGGCGAACCGAGTGGCGCCGGTTCGCCTGACACGGTGATTTGCCCATCGTCGGGCCGTACCAGCCCCGACAGCAGCTTAACGAGCGTGGACTTGCCCGCACCGTTCTCGCCAAGCAAGGCATGCACGCTGCCGGAAGCGATCTCGAAGGAAACGCCATCGAGGGCAACTGTTGCGCCAAACGCCTTGCGGACGCCCTCTATGCCGACAGCTGTCGAATGCGCTGACATCATGATCTCAGTCCCAGCCCGCATGAAAGCTGCGTGGAGCGCCTCGAAAGCACCCCACGCCCCACTTCGGAAGGCCTACTCCTCGGGCTGGCCTACAAGGGCGGCCGCGAGACCGATCTCAGGTGTCTGATCGGAGAAGATCGAGGCGAACCAGCCTGGGTTCGAGACCAGCGACGGTTTGAACGCATTGCAACCAGCCTTCATCTCCGCCCAGGTGCCCTCGTCGCAAAGCTTTATCGTCTCGTTGGTGACGACCGGCAGCGGCAGGATCGTCTTCTTGGCAACGTGCTTGCCTTCAAGCGCCTCGACGGCAAGCTTGAGAGCGAGCGCCCCGGAATAAGGCGGCGAGGCGTAGGAAATGCGCGGCGCGCCGAGCGGCGCATAGGGAGAGGTTGCGCCCTCGACCTCCGTGCCCTCCGGCAGCATCTGGATGCGCCCGCCATTGGAGCCCTCGCCGGCGCAAGGCAGGAGTTCGCTGACCTTCTTGCCGGCCTCGAGCTGCATGGAATTGGCAGTGAAGCAGCCTACCTGCATCCACAGCCCATTTATGTCATCCCAGCTGCGCGTCGCCAATATCTTGGACAGTTCGGTACGGGCCACCGCCTGGCTCCACATGCCGACAGCTTCGCCGACGATCTTGATGTCGGGATGCTTGGCAAACACCTCCTTCGCGGCCTTGGTGCGCAGATCATCGACCGACGTGCCGGGAACGCCGGTCACCGCGATGATGTTGCCCTTGCCATTAAGTTTCTTGACCAGCCACTCCGCCGTCACCCGGCCAGCCTCTTCCTGGTCGATATGGACGTTGTAGGCGCAGGGCTCGGTGATCTCGGCATCATAGGCAAACACCTTTACCCCCTTGTCGCAGGCGTTCTTCACCACCTGGTTGAGCGCTGTCGGCGAGATCGGGAAAATCACGATGGCTTCGGCGCCTGCCTGCACCATCGCGTTGATCTGCTGGATCTGGCGCTGTGCGTTCGGCCCCGCCACCTGAACCTGGAGGTCGACCTTGTCGGCCATGCTCTTGTGCGACGCCATCGCCTTGAGCATGTTGGCGGCCTCGGCCTGCCAATCATTGCCGATGAAGCTCATGCTGAGAAATATCTTGTGCTTTCCGGCCGCTTCGGCGGCGGACGTACCACAAACGCAAACAGCCATGCCGGCAAGCAGCGCAAGCCGCCGGGCTTTCGATCCGATACCCATTCGAAACTCCTCCCAGTTCAGACGACCGAATGCCTCCCAAGGGTACGAAACGTACTCCTTGTCATTCGGTACGCCTGACCGTATCATGATTTGATCAAAGATCAATGATGAAATGGCTAAGAGGGAAAAGTCGGAAACGCGGGCGCTTGACGCGGCAATCCGAACCTTGCATTCCGGACACAGGCGCCGGGTATGACAAGAGCGTCGCTCGAATGGGGGAAGGTTGACAGAAATGGCTGGGGCGGCATTCAGGAAGCCGGGCGTCGAGATCACGCCGCTGTCCAGGGAAACCCTGCAGGACAGGGTTTACCGGCACGTTACCGAGTTGATCCTCGACGGCAGCATCGTTCCAGGTGAAATGGTGACGGTGCAGAGCCTCGCAGACGCTTTCGGCGTCAGCCCGATGCCGGTTCGCGAGGCTCTGAGGCGTCTGAGCGCGGCCAACGCCTTGATGGTGGTTTCGGGCCGTTCGATCGGTATCCCGGCATTAAGTCGTGCGCGGCTTATCGATCTCAGGAACGTCAGGTTCGAAATCGAGGCGATCGCCGCCGCATGGGCCGCAGAACGCATTGACGATCACGGCGTGATGCTGCTGGGCCAGCATCTGGAGGCACTCGAGCAGGCCAATGCCGCTGGCGACGTCAAATCCTATCTCAGGGCCAATTACGCCTTTCACTTTTCCATCTACCGGGCCGCGGGCTCGGAAAACATGCTCAGCATCATCGAGAACCTGTGGCTGCAGATCAGCCCCTATTTCAACATGCTGCACGATTCCGGAAACTATTCGACCGCCAACCAGCACCATCAGGAGATGTTTGCAGCGCTGCGAAACCGCAACGCGGAGGCGGTCCGGGCTGCGGTTCGCGCTGACATCGACGCGGCTTTCACTGTCCTGATCAAACTGCTGAAATAGTCGCAGGTCGCCAAGCCCGACATGGCAGGACGGTGATGCTCACCACGAACCGAACCGCCGAGCATCAGCGGGCATTTCCGGCGCCTTGCTGCGGTGATTCATCCAGAGGGGACGATCCAGCGCTCACAGGGCCGAGTTGGTCAGGGGTAGCGCTTGCCAGAGCCTACAAGCTCATCCTTGAATGCTGGCGTTGCGGTGTGACCGTCGGCACGGGTGAAGGCATGCCCGAGCGGCTTGTCAACAAGAACGGGAGACGGCAGTGTTCTGACGTTATCAATGAGCCGCGTTTCGCCGAGCCAGGCCGCTGCAAACAGGCGTGCCGGCCGATCCAGGCTTGCTATCGGTTGCAGATCTGCCTCGCCACGGAGTTCCAGGTACTCGACCTCGCGATAGCCCGCGGACAGGATCGCTGCGCGCGCTTCGGCAAGCGTTGGCAGGACGGGAGAGCCGTTCGAGAGCCCCGCCGCCGTATTGAGTAGGACCGATGCTAGCCTTGGGGCGACGGCGCGCTCTGCCGGCGAGAGCCGGACATTGCGCGATGACAAAGCGAGACCATCGGCTTCCCGGACTGTCGGACAGGGGACGACGGTGATCGGAATATCCAGGTCCCGGACCATGCGCCTGATAAGTTGAAGCTGCTGGAAGTCCTTCTCTCCGAAAAAGGCGAAATCAGCGCCGGTCTGCAGGAAGAGTTTTGCAACGACGGTCGCCACCCCATCGAAATGGCCGGGCCGGAACGCACCGCAAAGGCTTTCACTGACGCCCGACACGGACACGGTCGTGGCGAAGCCGTCAGGATACATCTCAGTCGCATCCGGAACATAAAGCAGGTGGGCGCCCAGCCGCGTGAGCTTTGCAGCGTCTTCGTCTTCCGTGCGGGGATAGGCGGCAAGATCCGCCGCACTGTTGAACTGCTTGGGATTGACGAACAGCGTCACGATCACGCGATCGGCCTTTTGAAGCGCAGAACGCACGAGACTCAAATGCCCTTCATGCAAGGCCCCCATCGTAGGCACCACGGCGATGTTGGCACCAGAACGGCGCCATCCCGCCACAACGGTACGAAGCCCGGCAATGGTGCGGACGATCGGCACGCTCACGCGGATTCTCCGGCCTGCGGCGCGTCGGCGGAGAGATGTTCGGCCGCCGGAAAGCGCCCTCCCCGCACATCAGCCGCATAAGCCGCAATGGCCGCTTCGGCCTCTGAGCCCAGTTCGGCATAGCGCTTGACGAATTTCGGACGAAAACCGGTGAACATGCCCAGAATATCGTCGACGACCAGAACCTGGCCGTCGCAGGCGGCGGAGGCGCCGATCCCGATGGTTGGAATCGTAACCTCCTCGGTTATTCTTCGTGCGAGCGGCTCGGCCACCTTTTCCAGCACAACGGAGAATGAGCCGGATTCGGCAACAGCAACAGCGTCCCGCAAAATCCTGTCGCCGTCTCGGCCCCTGCCCTGGACCTTGTAGCCGCCAAGCACATTGATCGCTTGCGGTGTCAGCCCGACATGGCTCATGACGGGGACGCCGCGGGCAATGAGAAAGCGGATCGTGTCAGCCATGCTCTCGCCGCCCTCCAGCTTGACCGCGGCGCATCCGGTCTCCGCCATCAGCCGGGCGGCGTTGCGAAAGGCCTGTTCGCAGCCCTCCTCATAGGAGCCGAACGGCATGTCGACGACCATCAGCGCCCGTTCAAGACCGCGGCGCACGGCCTTGCCGTGCATGATCATCATCTCCAGCGTAACTCCGAGGGTTGACGTCAGGCCATGAAGCACCATGCCGACGCTGTCGCCGACCAGGACCACGTCGCAATGCCTATCGGCGAGGCGCGCAACCGGCGTTGTATACGCTGTTAAGCAGACAATCGGCATCTTGTGCTTTCGGGCCGCAATGTCCGGCGGCGTCAGCGCCTTTGTTTCGACCGCCACACTCATCGGCACATTCCCTTGGGCCAAGTTCCAGCGGTGACGGTTTTGCATAGTTCTGTGCAGGTGCGAAGGCCAAAACCGCACTGCATCAGAAAAGTTTGTGCGTCGCGAAGCAGGCTCTCCGCAAAGCAAAGACAGAGGGCCAGCGTTTCTCTGCTTCGGTGATCCTGCGCGACAACCGTGTTGCTGATCGGCTGAGCAATCGGGCTCCGGCCGTTTTCAACTCGAACAGTTCAACTGCCGCACGGCGGTTCACGCCAGAAGCGACCTTGGTTGCAAGCCTACCCGAAATGCGTTGTGACGGAAGCATGCGCCCGCACTCCAGACACTACGATTTGAATCAAAATCGCTGGTTCGACTCAGTTCCGAAACAAGGTGCACGCTGGCGGTGTTGGCATCTTCCGCATATTAGCAATCCCTTGACTACCGTCAAAGCCGCTCCAGAATCAGGGGCATGGCTTGGGAAATTGCGGACATCAATATCGGCGATGAGGTGGCGATCACCGTGACGGTGCTGAAGCTCCTGGACGACGGAAGAGCTAGCGTCAGCATCCCCTCCTATGGTTTTCCGCATTCGATCCCTGCTCCTAAAAAGTCCAAACCAGGTGACGAGCTCCAGCTCACTGGCGAGGTCACGCGGGTCGACGAGGAAAATCGAAAGGTGACCGTGAAAGCTGGCGGGCTAATCACCGTCGATGCTGATACGATCATCGACTGGACGCCTGTCCGCCGCAAAAAGATGTCGCTCAGAGATGAGGCGGATTAGCGAACGCAGATCAAACCATCGATGCCGAAGACAAGTCCGCAAGGCCTGGCCGCCCTTGCTCTGGTGCGCGTGGCATCGAGGAGACCTGCCCGGCCGGCGTGCTGCCGATCGAGGAGGCTGTCTTCCTGCTCTTATGGCCAAGAGCCCATGCATGAGGGTGAGGCGCTTGCCAGGGCTATCATTGAAACAGTTGAACGGCTAACTGCTTGCGGAAAGGCAATCGGCCCCAGGTGGCGCACTGTACGAAAATTACCAACTTCGTTAGCCGGGAACAAGCACTCTACATCAAACGTTTTTTGCGCGAGAACTCTCCTCCGTTCTCCAGTCTGGCTGTAAAGGCCCGCTGCTCTGCACGGGCAGCGGGCCTGAGGGTTCGCACATGCCGCAGCGCCAGCGTACCAATCGCACCTGCCTTAGTCCTCATGATTTGGCTATTTGCCAGCGCGTTTTCGATCAGATTTGCGCAGACGAAGACCTCGACCCTTTAAGCCAACAGGGCAAAATCCTGGCGGAAACGGTAGTGGCGACTTTTCGAAATGCTTACACTGACGAGCGGGAACTGCTGAAGGCAGTCAGGTCTCATCGAGGAAATTGAGCGGCAAAATTTCACCCGACCGACAAGGTCGGGCTTGACCCATTCGGCCTTGTCCCCGGAGCAGGCCCGGAAGCTAACGAGGCCCTAACTGCCAACAAGATAGGCGTCACCGATTGCGGCGTCGCTGTGTTGACGGTCGTTTTGCGCCCTCATCATTCCGCTCTTGCATAGCAGTCCCAGTCTTCAGCCGCTGTTCCCGTAGTCTGGCCGTTTTTGCGTCCCGTGCCGTACGCTCAGTGCGGTCCTTGCTTTCCTGATGAGCAGCCATGCTTCACCTACGTTTTTTGCTGGTGCCCAAACCTTCGTCAAAAACCCGCTGTTCCACTCCGGATCCTACCTCAGGGCTAACTACGCCTTTCATTTCTCCATCTATCGAGCCGCGGGCTCGGAAAACATGCTCAACATCATCGAGAACCTGTGGCTGCAGATCAGTCCCTATTTCAACATGCTGCACGATTCCGGAAACTATTCGACCGCCAACCAGCACCATCAGCAGATGTTTGCAGCGCTGCGAGACCGTAACGCGGAAGCGGTCCGCGCCGCGGTTCGCGCTGACATCGACGCGGCTTTCACAGTGCTGATCAAACTGCTGAAGTAACATTCAGGTCGCCGTAAGCGACATGCCGCCTCCATTGCTGATCAGACTTCCAGTTCTTTTTCCGCCCACTCCGCGAACTTTTCCAACTTGTCGAGCAAGCTCTCCGCTTCGGGTAATGATTTTGCCCTTATTCCGTATTGAGTTTCGTCCTTCTCATCGAGGATGCTCCGCAACCTGCTGGCCTGCGCTGCAGGAAGGCGATTTCCAAGCGCGTCGCATGGTTTTCACCACGGCCGCATGATCCGCGCGGTTGATCTTTCCTGCAAATCGGGCAGTGAGCGCATCGGCGTATGCTATTGCCGCATTCACGATCTGCGACATAGCCGGATTTCCGATGTCACCCGTTCCGGACATTGCCACCTCTAAACGGGCAGCCTTCAAATATGAGCGGGCGATGCGCAATCGCCCCTCGCCAAAGCCTGTCTCGACTGCTTTCGTCGCACCTCTTCTGGTCATGCCAACGCCTGCCGGCGAGTTTTTGTTGCGAGTTCGTCCGGGCGTGAACCCAAGACGAGCAGGGCATTGGCTTCGACCCCGCCCCACCACGGGTCTCGCGTGCTCGACAGCCTTGCCACATCCTCCGGAGTGAGTCCCACGACCGAGGGATTGAAGCCAAGCTTTTGACCTTGGGTCACCAGTGCCTCACGGATTTCTTGGAGCGCGCTATCTAGCTTTTCGGATGGCGTAACCACTGCGATGTCGAGATCGCTGTCTGGACGGTCCTCGCCCCTCGCTACGCTGCCGTAAATCCAGGCCGCGAGTACTTTCGGCCGAACTGCGGAGACCGCCTCAGTGATTACGGCGCGAATATTGGAATACCGAAGCGCCTCCTGCTCGAAGAGAGCTTCCAGTGATGTCGCCAGCGGATGGCGATCATTCAACCGGTAAAGACGAGCCCTGCCCGTTCCCTCCGAAGATACGATGCCAATCCCTTCCAAGGTTGCGAGAGCAGACCACACGCTTGCCCTTGCAAGCCCGCTACGAGTCGCAAGCAATGGAGAAGAAAGCAAGCCGCCGTGGCGCGACAATTCCCGGAGCAATCTTACGCTTGCTTCGGTGCCGAGCATAATGGTGAGTGGATAGCGCAAAGCGCTTTGAGCGGTCGAGCGTGCCATGCGCAAGTTCCTTCTGCTGTGGACTCATAACACATCAAATCGTCGGATATCAAATCGGATGTTTTGTTTTCTAAACGAACGTCCTGTTGTCTGAATCCTGGGCGGTTGCTGCGCCACGTTTGCATCTGGACCTGATGCTGGTCGCCGTCGGCCATCTGTTCAGAGGATATCGGCGGCTTGGGCAACCCGCTCCAAGTGTAGATAGTGTTCCGCGACCTGCACGGGCTCCTCAAAACGGTGGTCTTGCATGCGCACCTCCCGAGTCTCGAACACGACTCAATCCTCGGTCATGTGACAGGTTCCTGCCATGTCTGATCATATTCTGCCCGGTCAAAAGAAGCCCAAGCTAATCGTCGTAGTGGCGTTCGATCGTGGCGAGGACGGCGAACTGTTTCCCGCCTTTGGTCCCGCCGATCAGCAAAGCGAGGAACGCGCAATCCGCACCGGTCAGGCGCTCGCAGGGAAGCACGTTGGCGTAATCGCATGGAGCCGCGACGCCGACCCGGCTATTGGCGACTATGGCCCGCCGACCGTGCTATTCACCTGCGGTGACGTGCCGGATATGGAGTAAATTCAGCCCCGAGATTCCATTTCGCGGCGTTCGGAGAACTCCCCTTCACTGCCCTTCACTGGGTATTTTGTGAATCATTTATTGGGTAACGCCGCTCTTGGCGATGCGCTCTTCGAAACTCGGGGCCGGCCCGACGTGCTGAAGCACTGGCCAGCGTCCATCGCGGCGGCAGCTTCTGGGCTAAGCGGATGCCTTCTGTTACTTGCGGACGTTTGATGTGGCGCAAAGGATCAGCAGAAGCTAACATATCTTGTTCTTGGAGGCTGTCGTGCGTACGAAACGTTTCAGAAAGCCCGTCATCATTCAACCCGGCCGGATCGATCGCGACAGAGTTGTTGCGTCGGTATCCGACGCGGCCGAAGTTCTGCTGAAGGATTGGCCGAGGCCGGAGGGCAAGTCGCGGCGCGCCGCAATCGAAGCATGCCTTGCCGTAATCCGTGGAGAAAAACCACCAAGGATAGCACGCCAGGCGTTCATCGCTGCTGCCAAGGAGGCCAGGATATTGCTCGGGGAAGAAATTTAGGCTTACCCAGCACCCGTATGGCCATGCCCTTGAAGCACGGAGCGCTGCTGGATTCAGCGGCTTTGTTGCTTTGTGGCATCGAGCAGAGCTTGATGTATCGATGTAGTGCGATTTTATCGACATGATTTGATTATCTGTCGAGGGCGACGATGTATCAGCTCGACTTGTCGATCGCACATTGATCGACCTCTCCTGCCCCCGCCAGGATACGAGGACGTGAAGACGCAAGCAGTGCTGAAGCTTGTGTTGTGGCGTGAGCGGCGCTTACTGAACTGCGAAGCCAGGCAGCTCATTCCCAGCCACGCCACCTGGACCATCTAGACCTGATGGCATGGCCCGAATTCGTGCACTGTCAGGCTTTGGCCTTGCGCTTTGCTGGTGCTTTCTTTGGCGGCGTTTTGGCAACCGCCCTGCGGCCGAGACCGGCAGCTTTGGCCAGCGCAGACCGCTGAGCCGCATAGCTTGGCGCTACCATAGGATAGTCCCGCGCCAAACCCCACTTGGCTCTGTACTCATCAGGTGTCATGCCAAGCAAGCCCAGGTGGCGCTTCATCGACTTGAACTTGCGCCCGTTCTCAAGGCTTATAATGTATTCGGGAAAGATCGACTTCTTAGGATTTGCCGCGGGCGTAAGTATTGGCGATGGTGCAGCGACCGGCTCATCCAGGCCAGACAACGCAGAATTAACACTGGCGATCAAATTCGGCAGATCCGCCACGGGCGTTGCGTTGCTCTGGACATAGGCTGCGACGATATCTGCTGTCATCCCTAGCAGGCTGTTGAAAAAGTGGCTCGCAGCGAGGACGTGAGCGTGATTCAGTGTCTCCGGAGAGATTCGGAGAACGAGGCATGCGCGGTGGAGACGAACGGTCTCTCGAGGCTCGGGTGCGGCGCGATCATCCGTTGCGGCGCATTCGGGCGATTGTGAACGAGGCGCTGGCGGCGTTGGAGCGGGACTTGGCGGCGCTGTATTCGCCGATGGGGCGGCCTTCGATCCCGCCGGAAAAGCTGCTGCGAGCGATGCTGCTACAGGCGTTCTACTCAATCCGCTCGGAGCGGCTTTTGATGGAACGGCTGGAATACGACCTTCTGTTCCGCTGGTTCGTCGGCATCGGCGTCGATGACGCGGCCTGGGACCATTCGGTGTTCTCCAAGAACCGCGACCGGCTGCTGGAGGGCGACATCGCCGCAAAGTTCCTGAGCGCGGTGCTGACGCAGCCCAAGGTCAAGAGGCTTCTGTCAACGGATCACTTCTCGGTCGACGGGACGCTGATCGAGGCCTGGGCGTCGATGAAGAGCGTCAAGCCGAAGGACGGCTCGGGCGAGCCGCCGGCTGAAGGGGGCGGGCGAAACGCGGAAGCGGACTTCCATGGCCACAAGCGCTCGAACGACACACATGCCTCGACCACCGATCCGGATGCCCGGCTCTATCGCAAGGGCAAAGGCAAGGAGGCCAAGCTGTGCTTCATGGGACATGGCTTGATGGAGAACCGCCATGGCCTGCTGGTCGACGCCTGCCTGACACTGGCCGACGGACATGCTGAGCGGGTGGCCGCACTGCACATGATCGAACCTCGAGCGGAGCGGCCACAGGCGATCACGCTCGGCGCCGACAAGGCCTACGACGCGGAAGACTTCGTCAATGAGCTGCGCTCGATGAGGGTGACGCCGCATGTAGCGCAGAACAAAGCTCATGGCGGAGACCGGCTGATGGCCAAGGTCAGGGCCACCGCCGGTCGGTGGCCACCACCCAGGGTGGTTTTGATCCCAACGAGACGAGGCGCTTTTTAAGACACTGCGGCTCTGTCTGGCGAGCGCCCACGAGGCTTTGAAGCGTGAGGTCGACCGACGGCATGGGGTGTATGAAGCACTCGACGCCTTCACCCCCTACCTCTGAAAATGCCCCAACTCGTTCTCATTCAGATAGTCCACCGTCATCACCCGCGCGCGAATGCCGCCGGGGGAACCGACGAACTTCACCGATGACAGCGAGCCGGTCGGCGCGTTCTCTCCGCGGGGCGTGAGGGCGTAGGTGTCGCCGTCCCAGTGCTCGAGCGTGAACTGCATGGGCTTGGGGCCGAGTTCGAGCATCAGCTTGTCGCCATCGGCCCGCACGGTGGCGGTGTCGAAATAGTTGCTCGTATATTGGCCCTCGTAGAAGGATGGACTGCGCGCCTTGGCGGGGTTCGTCGGCTTGACCTTGCCGGCGAGGTCGCCCACCGGCTTGTAGTAGCCCATGAACCGCGGCTTCATGTAGGGATACCAGTCGCGGGTGATCTGGCCATATTGCACGATGTCCATGAAGCTGGCGGCGACCGCCTCGGCGGCGCCGACGGGGGAGCCGTTGGTGAGCACGACGATGCCGACGTCGGCCGAGGGCAAGATCTGGAAGGTGGTGCCGGCGCCGAGCAGGAAGCCGCCGGAATGGCCCATCGTGGTGCGCCCATTGGCGTTCACCCCCACATTGAAGCCATAGCCATAGGAGCTGGCCCGCGTATCGGGCGTCTCGCCGCGGTAGGTCACGCTCTGCGGTGTGATGGCGGGCTGCAGGATCTTCGGGTCGATCATGGGCTGGCCGTTATAGGTGCCGTCGCCAAGCAGCAGGATCATCCACTTGGCAAGATCCTGGACGCTGGAGGAGACGCCGCCCGCCGGCGCCTGCTGGTCGGGATCGCGGTCATAGAGCGGCTCGAACACATTCTCCGCCACGCGCGCATGCAGCAGGGCGCGGTTCTTGCCGGCGGCCATGAAGTCCTCGTGCCGATAGCTGCTCGAGCGCATACCGAGCGGATCGAACAACAGGCTCTTGGCCAGCGGCTCCCAAGGCTGTTTCTCGGCGTGGGCCACTGCCTCGGCGCCGATCGTCGTGCCGAAATTGGCGTAGTGATAGGAGATGCGGAAGGGATCGAGCGGCACCATCCACAGGCCGCCGACGATCTGCTTGCGCTGGAAGCCGAGATCCTCGAGCTCATCGCCCGCCGCCATTGGCAGGCCCGAGCGATGGGCGAAGAAATCGCCGATGGTGGCGTTGCCCGAGACATAGTCGAGATTGAGGCGGAAGCCGTCCCAGACCTTGCCGACCGCGGTATCCCAGTCGAAGCTGTGGTCCTTCGTCATGGCGATGGCGGCCACCGTGGCCGAGATCGATTTCGACACCGAGGCGACCTGGAAAATGGTAGTGCTGCTGACCCTAGAAGGGTCGTCCCGGTTGTCGCGAAGGCCATAGCCTTCGTCAAAGATCATTTTGCCGCCCTGCACCACCGCCACGGCGAAGCCGGGAACGTCGGATGCTTCCTTGACTTTCTTGACGATGTCCGACAGGGCGGCCACAGCCTTCTCGACACCGCCGGGATACAGCTGCATAGCATCCTGCGGCGGCGACGGCCCAAGCTCCGGCACGTAGGACTGCGCGGCTGCCATTGCGGGCAGCATGGTAACGAGGGAAAGTACCAGGAGAGCAGCGGCCTTCTTCATTGCATGTCCTCAAACTTGCACCGGCAGATGATCGGACCATACGCGGCAAGATGAAAGATGGTTACGGTTATTTTCTACTGATATGTTTAAGTCCAAAGATCAGACAAAGACGGCGGCTGCGCGCATGTGATTTCGGGACCTGGCGAAGTATCCGCGTTACCTACCCGGGCGGCAATTGGATGGGACTGCGCGGGAGAACGTCAAGTTCCAAGGCCGGGCGGCAAATGGCATCCAATCAGGAGTTGTTCGCCAACGGGCTGGCGGCAAACCAGAAAGTCATCGAAGCCAATTATATGGCCCATCGCGAGGCCCTATGGCCTGCTGCATGGGGTCCGATGGCCGAGGGGCCGGGACGCTTCGTCTTCACCGATCTTGCCTGCGGCAGGGGGCCCGTTTGCTGTCCGTCCGGTTATTGCCGCGGGACCAGTTAAAGCCGCCATTCGGCTCACGACCTCTTCTCGGAAATACGTGGCAAGTTCACATCCCGCGGAAGCCGACATTGAACTGCCTCTCCGTTTACACGTTTGGCAAATGTTGCGAATGGAGGGAGTTGCATGTTTGAAGGTTTCTCGCTGGAGCAGATCAAACTTCCGGAAGCGACGCTCAGAGTGCGGGTTGGTGGAAGGGGCCCACCGCTTCTGATGCTGCACGGTCATCCTCGCACCCATGCCACTTGGCATCGCGTGGCGCCGATTTTGGCTGAGGAATACACCGTAATTTGCCTGATCTTCGCGGTTTCGGCCAAGCCCTTTGACATGCCTGACCATTCGGGCTCGTCTAAAGGTCCAATGCCCGCGATTGCTTAGCCCTTATGTACTATCTGGGCTTCGATCGCTTCGGACTTGCGGGTCAGGACCGTGGGGCGTACACCGCATTTCGGACAGCAATGGATCATCCGGCATCCGTCAGCCGGCAAGCCATTCCGATCGGCATGCGCTGGCGCGATGTGACGCTCGGTTCGCATCGGCTTGGTGGCATTGGTTCTTCTTCGCTCAGCCTGAAAAGCCGGAGCAGGCTATCCTTGCCAATCCAGACGCATGATACGGCGGTGATCCCGCGGAGATGGGCGCGGAGGCTTACGCTGATTTCTCGCCTCGATCCACGATCCGGCGACGGTCCACGGCGTGATCGAGGACTACAGGGCCGGGTTAGGCATAGACCGACAACATGACGAGGACGACCGAGCCGCAGGCCACGAGCCGGTCTCGGAATCCACCTCGATATGGCAGATGTGGGTGGCGAAGGAGACGCCGGCGCCGTGGGCGACGAGCTCACTGTGGCCGGCGATCGGTCCGCCGGTCTCCCCGACGCGGCGTCCTCCAGCGACAGCGGCGAAAGGTTGCCGTGCGTCGCGCCCCTGGCGATCGCGTGGCCCTTTTCCCAGGCCAGGTCGTCGACCGGGATGTCCCACGTCTGCGTGGCGCGGTCCCGCAGGATCTTGATGGCGCTGCGGGCGGCGGAGATCGCCGCCATCGAAGACGAGAAGGCGCCGCGGCTGCCGTCCGTCATATCGTTGTAGCCGAGGCTGGAGGTATCGGCGACCACCGCCTTGACCTGCTCATAGGGGATACCGAGTTCCTCCGCCGCCACCAGCGAAATCGAGGCGCGAGCCGCCGATGTTGCGGGCGACGTTGATCAGCGCTGACGCCTGATTGGTCTTTGCGCAGGGAGACCGACGTAAGCCGCGGTCGAAATAGGGATGATCAGGAACGCAGTCCGATCATCAGGAAGACGCGCCCAAAAGGCAAAAAGTAGTAGCTGGCGTCGGGGTGAGCGACGTCATATGCCATAGGGCGAACGTAGCCACCACATACCCGCAGCATGGCGATGCCGCCCGGCATTATCGAGAGGCCCGACAGCGTCCCCTGTGTAGGCCAATGCCGTTTGTTGCAGCTGTGGCATGATCTGCGTTGTGCTGAACATGACGGCGCCGACTGCCATCATAACCAAGAAACATGCACCAAATTGGCGAGTGAACAGCAGGCGTATTTCGACGGTCGGATCGCCGCGGCCAATATCCCAGAAATGACTGCAAACGTCGTGATGAAGCTCGACACGAACCAGCCGTTGCGTTGGCCTTGGTCAAGGAGGATTACCGCTCTGCAATTCCAGTCGTCTTAGTATCACGGCGGCTCGCCCGAGCTCATCAACGACGCGGTCCGGTTTGGTTGGAGTCACGGGAACAAACATCGCACGTGGGAGTTGGGGCGGTCTGTTCGTATTGAGACTTTCATAATCTTGGGAGGGGATATGTCACGTGTCTTCAACCTTGGCTTGCCGGCGCTGCTTGGCGCCGCCGCGGTCACGCTTACCGCTGCTTCCGATCCGCTGCCGCCAGATCTGACCTATCGTCCATTGCCAAGCCTGCCCTTTTCTGCGGTGAAGGAGAATGACGAAGCGCAAAAACCCGCCGTGATCGAGCGGCAGCGCAAGTTGCTCGAAAGCCGTTACAACCTGGCGGACCGGCCGATGCGGGGCGTCATGATGTCGGGCGGCCGGAAAGTGGTGCAGGAGGGCGTCAGGGTCAAACTCCCGGCAGGCGAGACCTGGGACAGCCTGGCCGCCAAGACTCCCCAAGAAATCCGCGACCGTGGTTTGTTGCCGAACGGCTTCCTGCCGCTGCCGCACGTCAAGCAGGCGACCGGAGGCCAGGTCTTTCCGGAAAACCAGATCAGAGAGAGCGGCGCCGATGAAGGGCGCGATCTGCGGCGCTTCGACGTCGATTTCGACCTGCCCGACTATCTTACGCCGGAATTTCCACCTCCGATATTCCTCACCACGCATCCCGAACTGGGGGATGTGTCGCGCGGTGATCTGCTGACGATCCGCAACTTCTACGAATATATGAACGGCATCATCACACCCGTACAAATGGAAGGACTGCGTCTGCTGCTGACGCCCTTCCCGCAGGAGGAATTCAATCAGACCGAGGACAGAAAGGTCGCGATGCAAAGCATGGGTGTGGCATGCCTCGACTGCCATGCGAATTTCCATACCAACGCAGCCTTTCACCTGACGCCGGACGTCCGGCCACAAGCCGAGCGCTTTCGGCTCGACACAACCAGCCTACGCGGCCTGTTCAATCAGCAGATTCATGGCTCCAAGCGCTCGCTGCGCTCAGTCGAGGACTTCACGGAATTCGAGCAGCGCACCGCCTACTTCAACGGCGATCACGTGAGCGCCACCCGCAAAGGGGTGAATCTGCCCGACCGCACGAACCAGGTGGCGATGATGGCGCAGATGCAGAATATCATCGATTTTCCGCCGGCGCCGAAGCTCGACCCGTTCGGGCGGCTTGACCCGGCCACCGCAAGTGCGCAGGAGCTCAAGGGCGAGCAGGTGTTCATGGGCAAGGGCCGCTGCGCCGAGTGTCATGTTCCAGGGTTGTCATTCATGGACAACAACATGCACGACCTGAAGCTCGAGCGGTTCTACAAGATCGGCGAGACCTTCAACGACCAGGTCGCCATACCGGATGGGCCGATAAAGACCTTCACACTGCGCGGGATCAAGGATTCTCCGCCCTATCTGCATGACGGCCGCCTAATGACGCTTGGCGATACCGTTGAGTTCTTCAACTTGGTGCTCGGAACGAAGCTTGACCAGCCGGAAAAGGATTCACTCGTGGCTTACCTGCTCACTCTCTGAACGAGCGAAAGAGCCGCTGCCGGGGGCCCGCCTTCGGCGCGGAATGGAGGACACTCATGCGTGCTGCCGCAATCACCTTCGCCGTGGGGCTGTCGCCTTGTTGTGCGATGGCGCAGATCGGCAATCCGGCCGGCCTTGCTCCCGACACGAGGATGGAGAAGCCCGGAGTTCCAGCGCCGAACCAGACGAATTATCAGGATCGGCTTTTCGCCCAGCTGGTCACGGCTGGCGGCCGGGCCGAGGTGGAACTGGGTCGGCTCGCGGCCGAAAAGACAAGCCATGATGGGGTGAGCGCATTTGCAAATCGAATGGTCGAAGATCACGACGAGGCAAATAAACAGCTGAAATCCGTCGCGGACAAGAGCGAGATTCCGCTTCCCGAAGAGCTCGACCCTGATCATAAGAAAATCCGCGCTGATCTCGAAAAGCAGGACGGCGTCGCGTTCGATCTTGCTTATCTGGCTGCGCAGATCCTCGACCACCAGAAAACAGCGCAGCTTCTGGCTTGGGAGATTGGCTCCGGCGAAGATCCAGAGCTCCAGCACTTCGCCTCAGACAACCTACCAAAGGTGCTCGAGCACCTCGATATGGCGCGCACGCTGCACGCGGAACTGGCGGGACAAGCCTTGCTCGCAGCGGAAGCGCAAAAGAGCAAGTAAACTGCCGGCCACATCTGCAACGTGAACAGTGCTTACGATTGCACGCGAGCCGCCAAACGCGTCAATCTTAGCTGTTGTGGCCATTCGGCGAGCTCCGCCTGTCAAACGGCCCTTTAATTGCGGGTGGTTGTCAATCCGGATCTCGCACTGCCATCGCCGGGGTCATGGTCCTTTCCGAGGTCGAGTGCCTCATGATGATGTTCGGGTCGGGCGCCTCAACGTTTCCAACGAGATGCAGATGAACTGCTGTCAGCCGTTTGACCGAGGTCGCCGCAACCACCGTCCCGGCGGGGGACATCACGAGTTCCGCAAAGGGCCCGCGATTGGGATCGAGTGCGGATCTGTTACGCCATCTTTTCGCTGCCCCACTCGAAGCTGGTGCCGTCGACCCAAATGCAATGAAGCAGAACCGCGATCTTCCGTGCGACCGCCACCTTTGCCTTCTTCAAGCCGATCCGCCTCGACAGACGCATCCCCCAGGCTTTCAGCGTGGACCATTTCTTCGTCCGGTGCAGGAGGACACTGGCTGCTTCGTAGAGATAGGTTCGCAACAGTCGATCGCCCCAGCGTGAGACGCGGCCATTGATATCCGTTTCGCCGTCGTCTTCACGAGCGAGATGCCGGACTTGCCGATCGAGCTTCTCCTGTTCACAGCAGACCTGCTCGTGGACAGATAGAAGGGCCTGAACCAACGACCGAAGCGGATGCCCGTCAGCAACCAGCTCCCAAACCTTTCGCCGGAACTGTGACCCAATCGATCGACTGAACTGCAGCCCGTATTCCTTCAGCATGGACCGTGTCTGGTTTTCGAGATCGCGCCGGATCTCAACAAGTCTTGACCGTGCGACGAGCATGGATCTGGTGGCCTGACTCTCCGCGCTTTTGACCTTCACTTCCCGATACCAACCGACGTGAACCAGCTCGGCCAGGCCGCGGGCATCGTTCTCATCACTTTTGTTCATTCGAACTGAAGTGCCGCCTTCGCATGCCGAGCATCAATGCAGACGACCGGCAATCCGACCCGCTTGAGCTCATGCCAGAGCCAGCTGGACATGGCCCGTCTCGAATCGGATGCGCTCGGCGTGAGGTGCCCGTTTGCGGAGCAACTCGGTCAGTGCTCCCGGATCGGACTTCACCTTCCCTTGGAAGATAGGCCTTCCAGCATCATCGTCGACGCAAACGCTGGTCTCTCGCTGCGACACATCCAATCCGACATTGCTTCAGCCTTAGGATGGCTGGCGTATATTAGAAGCCTCTTGAAGAAGACACTGCCCGCACCAGAATCCATGGCATGGCTCGGGGAATAGGCATTGGTGACCAAGTGGCGATTACTGCCACGGTTCGAAGGCGGATAACAGAGGACCGCGTAAGCGTCTCTATCCCAGGTTACGAGTTCCCACATTCCATCATCGACCACACCAAGGTGAACCGAGGCCAGCAAATTGACCTGAAAGGCGAGGTCACGCGCATCGACGAGGACACCGACGGTCGACCTCGGGCCACTAGTCACGGTCGACCGTGACAAGCGAGAAATATCGGCCGCCAAAACGACCAAAGGCACTTGTCGATGCCCCGGATTAGAACCGACAACATCGCCACAGGCTATAAGGGCAGGCCGCATGACGGGCCGGTAGAGGACGAATCGAAGCACTTTATCTACTGCCCAGTCTGCGGCCAAACGTTCGACGCGCGCGATCTTGGACAGGTGTTCCACCACGCTGAGCCGCAGCACGAGCCGCTTCCGGTCGAGCAATAGTCCACTAGTTGAGCTCCGGCGGCAAACCGACGTTGAGACCCTTCAGCGCCAGCGACGTACGTTGGATGAGAAAAGGGTGCTGCGTGCACCGCGCCTTCCCCGCGCGCCGATGTTCCACCTGGACCGCAAAAAGTCCCGCCGCACTGCCAGAACGGCGGGACCGATCAAACGCTTTGCACCAGGCGGGGGGATGCGGGGGGGTTGGGCTTGCCAAGTGAGCGCGGACCGTAACCAACCCTAAGCGCAACAGCGGCAACGCGTCCACCAACCGCCGGTTGGAGCGACAGGACGATTGACCCGCCGGCAGGTCAGGTCATCCCGGGTCGCTATCGCTCGCAACCAGACGGTAGCGGAAATTGTTGCGGATGTGGTCGTTGAAATAGCGGCCCTTGGCGAACGCGGCCCGGAACGCGGCAAAGGTTTCCGGCGGTACCCCCTCAAACTCGTACCGTTTACCGCTGGCGACGAACCACACCGAGAGGGTCCTTCTATCCAGATCATATTCCATCTTGCGGATCGAAGTAGATGGCATGAGCACCACAGGCCGAGGCCCGCGCCCTTGCGGGGAGCGCGGGCCGATCGGGATACCGATCTGCAGCAATACCTGGAGGGGAGGGTTCGCTGCGTGCACCGAACTTTCGCGGCGGTCCCGTGTTCCCAATCGAGATACACAAAAAGGTAGCTGCACCTTTCGGCATCACGCGCACGTTGGATTTCTGAGAAAGCGCGAGCGTCAATACTAACAATGCGGCTGGTCTCGAAGAAGCCGCCCATGACATTGCCGCTCAGGCGTCAGCCAAATGGGATTAGTTGCGCAGCATACTCATCCGGCGTGGGAGGGACACATGCCGATCCACCGAAAAGCTGAAGAGGCAGGCGTCTTCAATCCATCCGAACTCGCGTTGCTGGGCCGCGTGTTCGATCGGCTCAAGTTCGAAGGTCAATCTGAACAGCGGCGCGAAGCGCTGGCGTCTCGTATCCTTGCAAACTACACCGCTGGAATTACACACGAGGAAGAACTTGTTTCAACGTCGAAACTACCGCTGGCGCGCTAGGGAGTTGGCTCCGCCATTGTGTGGCGGGCCAGATCCCGCCGCGAAGGTGCGCCTGGCTTTTTGGCGTTTGCGGGCGTGCGCTCGTCAATCTAGAAACGTTGAATGTACCGCCGTCGGGCCTTTGCCCGCACCAGGACAGACCGACGGGAAGACGTATCGGCTTGTAAGCCCAGCGGCCCGCCCTTTTCCACGGCGTCGGCGGCGTCATCGTCGAGACCCACCGCGCGAACGCAGCAAGTTCTGACAGGCCGCAGGATCGGCATTTCCAAGGCCGCCGAGGCCGAATGGCGGTTCGGCTGCGCGGCTCGGAATATTTAAGTCGAAGGTTTTCATCCTGCGCATCGCGCCGCTGAGAACAACTTTCGATAGCGACTGATTGCTGCTGTTCGCGCCGGTCTGGAACCCCCGGGCCGCCTTCAACGTTGTTGGGCATGGCTGACGATCGCGCAAATCATCTGCTGGGCGTTGCAACCACCGCAAAGATCGGCAGCCATCCGATTCACCCCATGCTGATCCCTTTCCCGATCGCATTGCTCGTGTCGGTATTCCTGTCGGATTTAGTGTTTTGGTCGACCGGCAATGCATTCTGGGCCGAAGCATCCTTCTGGCTGCTCGGCTTTGCCCTGTTGATGAGCGCCGCCGCGGCGCTGGCCGGCTTTGCCGATTTTCTTGGAAATTCAAGGGTGCGGTCCATCAATGCCGCGTGGCACCATATGGTCGGCAACGTCGTGGCCGTGGTGCTGGCGCTGGCCAGCTTCATCCTGCGCCTAAGCGCCGGTGCCGCCGAGGGCGCCTTGCCCTGGGGCCTGGCGCTGTCGACGATTGTCGTTCTGCTGCTCCTTTATACCGGCTGGAAAGGCGGGACGCTTGTCTACGAACACAGGGTAGGCGTCCATCCCGAAGAGGGTGAGGACGTCAACTCCCGCCCGGAACTATCCCGATAGGGTTGACGAATGGCCGACCTGCCGGGAGCCGTCGTCGTGGTCACCGGCGTTGTTTCGTGTCTTTGGGATTCGTCAAATACCAGGGAGACACCATGAGTTTTGAGTTGCAGAGCCAAGGGCTGGCGCAAGGCTCAACGCAAGCCAGTTCTAAACCGTAGCCTGTGGGAGGAACTGGAAGCCCTCGTTGCCGGCCGCGATATCACCTGGGAACGGGTGCGTGGCCACAATGGCGATCCATTGAACGAGGAGGTCGACCGGTTAGCCAATGAAGCTGCTCGGTCGGCTAGGTTCTCATAAAATGCTCATTGCTGTCGGATTGGCGTTCGCGTCCATTGTTGCTTTAGCCAGGCTGCCCAAGTAAACATCGCTCCCCGGGCCGCATCGTGTCCCACTCAGTAAGTGACTGTGACGACGACAGTGTCGGTGTAAACACCGGCCGACGGCATGGCCTGCGGAGGCACCCGGCCATAAACGGTCAAGGCTGGGGTGTCCGGTGCCAGTTCCCGTCACCATGCTGCCAGCCATCGACGCATCACCCCAAGGCTGAGTTCGGGCAATGTCCTTGTAGAGCCCGTAAGTCACGGTTCCGCCCCCTTTGACATTTGCGGCTGCGGGGGTGAACCGGCGGTCGAGGCTGCCCAGTTCCGGCATTTCGGCGATCAGGCTGCGGGCAACGACAGGACCGACACCCGGCACGGAGGAAAGCAGCTTTTCGTTGACCCGCCAGACTGGGGACTTGCGGATATGATCGTCCATGCCCGCATCGAGGCTTGCCAGCTCACGCCGAAGCGCGACGAGCAGCCGGTGGATGCTCTTTTGCGCCTGTTTCGCGATGACCGTGCGAGCACGGTTGTCCTCCGCCACAATCATCTGCACGATCTGACGCCGGCGGGCGACGAGCTCGGCCAGGGTCTCGGTTTCGGCGTCGCGCAAGGGCCGCAATTGCGGCTTGGTCGCAGCGATGAAAGCGGCAATGACGGCAGCATCGATCGGGTCGGTCTTGGCCCGCTTGCCGAGTGCATTGGCATAGGCGCGCACCTGCGCCGGATTGACCACAACAATCGCCAGGCCGGCGCCTGCCAAGGCGGCGACCGCCAGTCTCTCGAAGCTGCCTGTCGACTCCAATCCGACAACGGCCGGCGAAAGGGCTGCCAGCCGCCGAACCAGATCCTCCACCCCGGCGTGGTCATTCTCCACCGAGAACGCCTCGCCGGACGGCAAAACATGCACGTCGAGCCGATCCTTGGAAAGGTCGATGCCAACAATGATTTCCATCTTGTCCCATCCTTGCCTAATCGGGCTTCGCTTGCGGCCCAGGCGACTGTTCGGGTTCGATGGAACGGCGGACGAAGACCCTTGCTCTGTCACGGGCTCAAAGGCCCAAAGAGGGGTCGGTCTCCCGTCCGCCACCGCACCTGCCTTCATAGCACAGTCGGCAAAAAACGATACACGTTGGCCTCCTTGGCAGCCGCCTCAAAGGCTGACGACCTCTTGGGGGAAGACTCTGTCCTCGAACGCGTCCACGCAGGATTGGACCGCCTTGGTCCACTTCGGACCCTTTGTGTCCCACGCCATGAGTTCCTCGGCGGCTCCCTCGACGTGGCTGACCCCATTGCGAATGCCCGGACGTTTCGTTTTCACGTAGACCGGAGGGTTGAACGAGAGGGGAGCCATGAGGGGGAACTTAGAGCGACAAGAGCCCGCTGACCAACCCAGTTGTAGCCGCAGCCAAGGGAACGATGTAGGCCCTCGCGGGTTTAGAGGTTGCAGTGGTCCTTCTCGGATGTGCAGCCGCTGTGGCGGGGTCCGTCGCCTCCCCTTGCTGGCGGCGGGCTCCTTTCGCGAAGGCGGTGTTGGTCAGAGACACCTAGAACCTTATACCGCATCCAATTTAGCTAGTTGTCATTGGGGGGGAGCAATGTCCCCTCCTCTTTTGCAGCAGCTAGGAATGCCTTGCGGGCCTCCTCAGGTTCCATCTCGTCGAAAAATTACGGCCATGCAAACGCGCACCGCGAGGTCCCACCAAGGACCACGCTTGGTCCACTTCATCAGCTCCTCGCCGGCTGCCTCGGCGTTGTTGACATTGCGGATGATCCCGGGACGCTCGGTCTTGACGGGGACCGGAGGGTTGAACCAGTGGAGAGCCATGCGGTCACTCTTTGTCGACCTTATCAAGTTCCTCCAGCAAATACCTTTGCTCAGCCCGCAGTTCCCGTTCTACAGGCAGATATAGCAGGTTGCGAAGGTAATTACGGATTACCTCTGACTATTGAAATGCGCAGGACGGCGCGCTTCCGTTGCGATGCCACAGCGGCTGAAGTTGGCTGACAGCTACTCGCGACCGTCAAAAGCCACGCAGAGGCCCAAGGCAGTTGCTGCCTCGACGATTGCCTCGGTTAGTTCTTCGTCGGAGGCCACCAAATAAGGCGCAGTCTCCCGAGCTTCGTGTAGTGCCGCTTTGATCGAGACGGTGTCGCCACGGTCCGTCGCGGATGGTGCGAAGGCCGAGTTCGGCGCAGCCGCGGTAGGCGCCCAGGGCATGCAAATTATGCGAGGTCGCACGAATAAGATCGAGGCGAACCCCGTCCTTGCGCCGGTGCGAGGAGCACTCAAAGCCTGCCATGAAAAAACTGGCGAAGCGCGAAGCTTGCGGAACCGGAGCCTCCACCTGGTGCTCGTCCCTGCGCCCCACTTCGCTCATTCGAAGTCTCCTTTCAGCAGTCGGCTTCGAACTCGGCCGCCTTGTTAGGACCGGGAACCGCGTTGGCGAAATACCGCATCCAATCGGGCGCGCGCCATCTTCGTTGCTCAGTCCAGCTCGTCCTTGCGTGGCCGGGTAATGCCGAACCGATTGGTCGAGCCTTGTTCCTGTGGTGGACCGTCCGGAGCTGGGGGCGAATGAGGAACAAGGGGGGCCGTGCCAAGTTCGGGGCGATGTACCACCGCCGATCGACTCGAGCGGCTGCTCAGCAACAAGAGAGGCACGGGATCACATGACCGTTCAGATTCGACTTTCCGAGATCGACCACGCCAGGCGCGAGGATCGTGGCGACGGCGCTTGGAGCATCGCACCGGACTTGGGCTATTTGCGGCTAGCAATCGTCAATGTCGTGTTCTTCGGCGCACCGGGCAGCGGAGATCGGAACTGGGTGCTGATCGATACCGGGTTGCCGACGTCCCGCAGCAGCATTCTTGCGGTCGCGGAAAGGCGGTTTGGCACGAACGCACGGCCGGCCGCGATCATCCTGACCCACGGCCATTTCGACCATGTGGGAACGGTTCTAGACCTCGCAAATAAATGGGACGTGCCTGTCTTCGCGCATCCACTCGAGCACTCCTATTTGGACGGAACCGCATCCTATCCGCCACCCGATCCCTGGGTCGGGGGTGGACTGATGGCGCTGCTGTCGCCGCTTTTTCCACGCGGGCCAATTGATCTTGGCAACCGTTTGGAACTCTTACCTGCCGACGGATCGATCCCCGGAATGCCCGGATGGCTATGGTTACACACACCCGGGCACGCGCCTGGGCATATCTCGCTCTGGCGCGAGAAGGACCGTTCGCTGATCGTAGGGGACGCTTTCATCACCACCGGTCAGGAGTCAGTCTATGAGGTCGCCGTTCAGGATCTTGAGATGCACGGTCCGCCGCGCTACTTCACGCCGGACTGGGATGCGGCGGAAAGATCCGTGAAGCACCTGGCTGCCCTGAACCCGCAGATGGTCATCAGTGGACACGGTGCGGCTGCTGCGGGGGTGGGCATGCGTCACGCTCTTGACAGCCTGGCTGAGCGGTTCAGGGTGTTCGCCGTCCCGCCGAAATTGAAATTTGTGCGCGAGCCGGCGGCAGTCCAAGGTAGCTGAGGCTAACCGAGCCGCCGCCGTTCTGAAGTATGGTCAAGTTGGGCAGACTCTATTTCTCGAGCCGGTAGAGTTACCCGTCGGGTCGTGCCCCCTACCGTCGCCGACAAACTCTGACAAGCGGAACAAACCCGGAAGGCGCCGGGTTAGGGCGTTCGATCGGCGCAGGCGACAGCGGCCAAGCGCCCCGAAGTTCTGCGTCAGGAGAAGACGTCAGATGGAAAAGAGTACCCGAGGACGCGCCCTCTCCGCCGGCGAGCCGACCGGCAAGAAGTTGTTCGAGCCCACACGCGTCGGCATCCGCCGAGACTTGGCTTCGATTCGCTCAACCGTGGAGGAGACCAAATGGCAAATCTGGGAAGATTGGCGATCGCCATGCTTGGCGTTCTGGCATACCAAAATCGCGACAAGCTCTGTGAATTGATTCCGGGAGCGGGGTATCTTAACCCAAACGACCCGCAACGCAGAATTCTGGCTCAGATAACGAATGGCGTGTCGAGGGCTGACCTTGGTGAGATCCTCGACCGGTTCAGGGAGGTGGGGGCAGGATCGAAGGTCGACTCGTGGGTTGGCAGCGGGCCAAACCAACCGATCGAGCCAAGGGACGTCGAAGCGGCAATGGACGAAGGTACACTCACGTCCATTTTGATGCACACGGGTCTTTCGCGCGACGAGCTAATCAGAAGGATTGCGCGGGATCTACCCGAGACAGTCAACGAGATCACGCCGAATGGTGAATGGCCGCCTGAGCCGACACAAGGCTTGGATAAGTCGACCCTGCTCGACAATGTATCGTAGGGGACGCAGCCAGGAATGCAGCCGGCCAAGGCGAGATCCAGTACTCTACACCGGGGAATCCAATTGCTCGGACGCACCCAGTTGGACAGCCCGCCAGCCGCAAGTTACCGGCCTTGGGAAGGCTCGTCGGTCGTGTCCCATCAGGTGGTGTAGCTCGGCGGTTACGAAGCCGCTCGCGAGCGCGCCGTCAGTAGCGAGTGGGGCGGCCGAGTCGCGGGGCAGCGGTGGTCCAAGCATCGGGGGCTTGGGCTTGATCCCGGAATAGTCCTTAGACAGCCTTTCAATTGCCTCCGTGGTTGGCTTCCGCTCAGTGTTGTAAAGCTCGTCAGCCTGCTCTTTGATGCGCAGCGCCGGTCCCTGCAGCGCCATCATGGTGACGCCTAGCTAGAACGGTGCCGGAAGCAACAGCTGCAATGGCGACAATAATGCTGCGCTTGAAGCGCACAGCGCGGCGAGGCGAGGCCCGCAGCTGCGGCTGTTCTGGATCGAGTTTCGGTGTAGCATCGGAGCGGGGAGTATCCGTCATGGACCGCATCCCGTTCATCGAGATCTCCAGCCCCACACGATCTGAGAAGGCGGCCGGGAGATGGGGCAGAAGTCGGGTGCTCCGCGTTAAGTGAAGCATGCGGCAACGGAGGCACGCCTTGCGAAGCTCGCCGGTCACTGTCGTGTCATGTTCCCGTAGACCTCCGGAGTGCGCCACCGTCCGCCCATCACTTGGTTTGTCTTGGCGGGGCGGTTGCGGCAAGCGCGTCGGCCGACAAAGCGTCTGTTGAACTGCTACGCCCAGAATACATCGCCATCGCAGCGGCAGCGCAGGGCGGCAAGCGGCACCGCGACAAGGAAGCGGTCTGCCCACCATCAGGTTTCCTCCAAGCCCAGCTCCAGGGCTCGGCCGGACTTTGTCTCCCCACCTACCTTGCTATTGTGCAATGCGGCAGCGATATTGCTGCGTATGCGTTGCGCGGATCGAGGTCCATTCGGGCATCACAACCGGAGGCGGCTCGATTGCGAAAAATATCCGATACGTCGCAAGTATCGCCGCGTTGTAAGCGCGATATGCGTCACATACTCCCAAACGTAGCGGGTCGAACCATCTGCAGACGCTGGCCGAGTTCGGTACCAAACCCGGCGCGTTGGGGGCCACGTTTTATCTTCCCGATGAACTGCCCAAAGGCGCTCCGCTCGTCGCCATGCTGCATGGCTGCACCCAGACTGCGGCAGCGTACAACCGTCACTCCGGATGGTCGCGACTTTCGGACGAAACCGGGTTCGCCCTGCTCTTTCACGAGCAGCAACGCGGCAACAATCCAAACCTCTGTTTCAAATGGTTCCAGCCTGACGACGCCAAGCGCGGTTCGGGCGAGGCGCTTTCGATCCGCCAGATGATCAAGACGATGGTCGTCACCCACGGTATCGACCACGGGCTTTTCGGCTGGAGGCGCAATGGCAGCGGCCATGCTGGCGACATATCCGGAAGTATTTGGAAGGCTGTGCGATATTGCCGGCCTGCCCTACGGCAGCGCAACGACACACCGGACGCGTTCGATAGAATGCGTGGACATGGCGGCCCGTCGGAACAGGATCTGCAACGAACTCCGCGGCGCGTCGCATCATCGAGGACCGTGGCCGAAGATCTCAATTTGCCACGGCACCGCCGACCAGACGGTTTCGCCTTCCAACGCCGAAGCGCTCGCGAGCCACTGGCGGAAGGTCCATCGGGCAAAAGCGCTAACGCATCTTTAGGCTGCCGGCCAGCACGCAAAGCAAGTTTGGCGTGATGGCGCGGGAGAAGTCTTGATCGAGGTCAACATGATCGCTGGGATGGGCCACGGTACACCGCTCGGCAACGGCCTCGGCGCTCCGGGACCCTTTATGCTTGATGTCGGCATCTCTTCCACTCAGGAGATCGCGCGGTTCTGGGGCATCTTGGTAACGGAGAAGGGTGTCTCCACGACATCGAGGCCAGAGTTGCCTGCTCGCCAGCACGTGCCATCCCGTTTGGAGATACCAGCTATGGAAAAGGCGAAGACGGCGTCCTCGGAGTCAACCGCCACCCTCCAGTCCCCGCGTACTAACGCATCGGGCCAGCCGGGCGTGAAGAACCTCATCGAGCACGCCCTTCGGACAGCGGGCCTTATGCGCTAACCCAAGCGAGCGCACCGCCCCCACACGTCGTCCCTGCTTCCCCGCCAATAATAATGCGGCCCTTCGACCGGGAAATTTGGACCGCGTGATGGAAGCCGTCTCGAAGACCTCCGGGCCTATTTGCAAGCACACTGTTCAAGGCCGCGATATGAACGCAACTGCCAGTGCAGTATGTTCGACGGCAATTTTTCAGCTTGCTGCCGCCGATCGTTTGAAGATGATGGTCACCTTCGTCCCTTTGCTAGCGCTAGAGTCGACTGCGAACTGCGCCTTGGCGTTCTCGGTCAGCGATCGCGCGATCAGCGCTCCAAGCTTGCCTGGCTTGGGCCACATCTCGCCTTCCGGCAGGCCGATTCCGTCGTCCGCCACTATAACCCGGCAGCCGTCGCCATTGACGATGCTGTGCAGCGTTATCGTGCCGCCGTCGCGTCCCCGGAACGCATGCTTTAGTGAATTGGTCAGCAATTCGTTCACGACCAGTCCCGCCGGCATGGCGACGTTTATTGACACGGGATATGTATCGACCTTCATATCCAGGCGGATCCCCTCGACTGCATGCGAACTCATCACCGCGGACGCGATCTGGCTGAGATAGACGCCAAGATCGACCTCCTCCTTCGGCTCGTCGGCCGTTAGCGTCTGGTAGAGGATCGCCAGAGCGTCGACGCGACCGGCGAGCCGCTCAAACCGTCTCCGGTCGGCCTCGGTTGCGTTGCGGCTTTCCAGCCGGATCAGTGCAGTGATCATCTGCAGGTTGTTCTTTACCCGGTGCTGCAGTTCGCGTAGCAGCGTGTCTTTCTCGCTGACACGCTCCTCCACCGAGCGCTCATCTCCCGCCTCGCCATGGGCCGATACGTCGACCAGCGCCACCAGCCGGAAGCACATCTTGCCGTTGTCGTCCTCGATCACGTTGGAATAAACGTCGACGATCGCCGGCTTGTCCTCGTTGCGCTCCAGCCTGTAGGTGCCGACTAAATCGGTTCCCTCGACCACGGCCTCGGCAAGCGGCCGGTCCTTCTGCTCGTGGAGGCCTTTGCCCAAAAGGGCTGCCCAGTTTTCCCGGGTGAGCCTGGCGGCCATCAGGCCTGAGAGCTTCTCGAATTCGGGATTGGCGTAGACCACACGCTCCTCAGCGGCAAGGTCGGAAACGGCTATGGCGATCGGCACCTGGTCGAGGAATTTCTTGAACTGTTCGCTTTCGAGTGCGGTTGCAAGCTCAGGTGTATCCAGCAACTGCTCGACCGCCGCGGGCTTCTCTGAATCAGATGTCATTTGCGCGCCTGTTCCGTGCGTACAATATCAACAATCCAGCGCCCCCGCCATCGCCAAAGCTGGACACTGCATTTTCATGCGCCGCGTATAGGCCTCGAGGAACAAGTCGCCAGTCAGCTGGACTTCATGCGGGCCGAGAACGATAGCGTGAATGCGATCACGCAGATGACCACCGGCCAACTGAACCAGCTACCTGAGCATCACGATAGCTTATCTATCTTGGCCCGGCCCTGCCCCGGCCTTTACAGACGTGCGCTGACGCGATGGTCGAGCCATATCGACTCGCCTACATCGTATGTTCACGACAGCGGAAATCGCCTGTGGGCAATGCAACCAGGCAGATCATCGAAGATTGCCCGGGACATCACGTCGCCGAGGGAAACCGGGCATCGTATTCGCATGCTGATGCGCGAGGTCAACCATCGCGTCAAATCAGTATTCGATCATCATTTCGATCCGCGAGACCAACAAGCGGGCCGAAAGCCCGGCCGCATTGGAAGCGCATTGTGTCACACATTTATGCCACTCCTTGTCAGGCTGACTTGGCCGCTGGCAGTGCCGAAGATATTTGGGCCGGCTGCAGTGTCGACCGTCTCCGCTTCGGCTATGAAGGAACTTGCAAGCCGTCCCTCGCAATTGCGGTCCACCTCAGCGGAATCGGGCTTACTTGTTCCGTCGGCGCTGCTTCGCTCCAGCTATAAAGAGGTATCGGTGCCTGCCGGAATCCTAGCCGGCGATGGTGACCGCCTGCTCGATGCGAAGGGGCAGGCCCACCGCCTTCATGCTGATGTGCCAGGTTCGCTGATTCATATCGTGCAGAATTCCGGTCACATGGTGCACCACAGCGCGTCCCAAGCCGTCCTTGCCATGATCCATACAGTGGTCGCCACGGCGGGAGCGAACGATGAAGCATTGCGGCGCACCCATGACTAGCCCCCCGCAACGCTACCGGTGCGACTCGCGGCTTGCTGCAATCGATGCGTGCCTTGCCGAGCTGCGCGGCAAACAATTTAGACCTGAGCCAAACATCCTTGTTGCGGTGTGGCTTCAAATGCGTACCGAACGTGGGGCCGCTTGCATGTAACCAAATTGCCGGCTCGGCGTTTCCTTCGACGCCGTTGCAACGGTCCCGCCCACCAACGCAAGCTTACAGAACACGAATTAGCGAGGCGATAGCTTCTTCCACAAGTATAGACTGGAAATTCATGGGTCGTAATTTTCTGGTGATTGAACCTGAGGAAGGCATTGCCGTGCTCAAGGGGCTTGCCTCCTCGGCGCGTATCTCGATGCTGAAACTGCTGCATGAGAAGGGGCCGATGAATGTCAACGAAATCGCCGCCGTGCTGTCGCTGCCGCAGTCGACCGTCTCGACCAACATCCAGGTGCTGGAGGATGCGGGGCTGATCCGCACCGAGCACCTGAAAGCGAAGAAGGGCAGTCAGAAAATCTGTTATCCGACGGCCGAAGAAGTGCTCGTAGTGTTCAAGGGCGAATATCGTGCGGTCAAGAACGACGCGATCGAAGTGTCGATGCCGATCGGGCTTTACACCGGCTTCGAGGTTACCGCGCCCTGCGGCCTTTGTTCGCCGGACGGCATCATCGGTCTGCTCGATGTACCGAACACTTTCCTCGATCCGGATCGTATGAAAGCCGGGCTGTTGTGGTTCACCCGCGGTTTTGTCGAATACCAGTTTCCCAATAATGCCAAGCTCGCCAATGCCGAGATCACCGAGCTCGAAGTGGCGATAGAGCTGTCTTCGGAAGTGCCGGGCACCAGCGCCGATTGGCCCTCGGACATCACGCTGACGATCAATGGCGTCGATGTCGGCACCTGGACGTCGCCGGGGGATTTCGGTGACAAACGCGGCGTCTTCACGCCGTCCTGGTGGAAACTCAAGGGTTCGCAATACGGCAAGCTCAAGAACTGGCGAATTGCCAATGACGGCACCTATGTCGACGGCCTCAGGATTTCCGAAACCGGCCTCGCCGCACTCGATCTGAAGAGCCATCATTCAATCCGCGTCCGTATCGGCGTCAAGGACGACGCCAAGCGCCCTGGCGGGATTAACATTTTCGGCAAGGGCTTTGGAAATTACGATCAGGACATCCTGCTCAGGATCAAAACCGGTTGATATCATCGATCCCGGTTTGAAAAATAGTGAACCCAATTTCAGCTGCTTCCTTTCATCTAGCCAACTCGCATCCAATGGTCAGACTTGCGGCTATCTTGTCACCGGCGCTGAGAAACCGATTGGCACGACTGGTCTCACCGAGGAGTTCGAAGAGAGAATTTAAATGTATTATCTGACGACCAGCTTACCTTGATCCATTTTATACTCTCAACCTGCCTCGTCGCAGGCTTCGCCGACTGCCTACGTCATCCGCCTGGGACATCTAGCCCATCCGTTATCGCTTGACGACCATTGATCCGAAACGGCGACTGGCAGCACCATTGTGATGAGCGAGCTTAATCTGTGCCTTTCTTGGGTTTTGTCGGCGTCCGTCGGCAATGCGACCTGGACGAGGTGGGTAGCCCAGCGGCTACGATTGGATCACGTTCTCTAGGCTACTCTGGAAAGTATGTGCCGATCCAAGTCGCACTTGGCCAAGCCATATCGCCAGCGGTGGTTCGTCGTCTCGCGTCTGCTCTGGTAGAACAAAGTCAATTGCCGGCCTTCGATCATTACGGTCGAATGGCCATTCTCGCCGGGCTCACCAGGGTCGAGAACGGGGCCAACGGAAACGTAGGGACCCTTGACGTCATCGGCGATGGCGAAGAAGACGCGCTGCCGGCTGCCGCGCGGACCTTCGGGGAGGAAGCAGGTGGCGTTAAGAAGCACACGACCGTCCGGGAGCTCGACGAGCTGCGCGCCTTCGATCCCCCATTCGTAATCCGGGTGTTCGCGCGCATTGTGATGCGGCACGTCGAGATGATCGAGTATTTTGCCGAGACGTTTCCATGGCCCGAACCAGGAATCGGATTGGCTGCGCGCCAGATAGACATCAGGCTGGGGCACCCTGGTGAATTTTGGCATGCCTGAATAGACGATATAGCGCTTGCCTCCGATGATTGCGGGGTGGGGATCGTAGATGCCGTCCTCATCGGTGTCGGGCAGCGACAATATCGCCGGATTGAGCACGACCCAATGAAAGCCGTCATTGGAGACCGCGTGCTCGCAACGTCCGCCGGACTTCATGAATTCGGTCTGGATAAACATGTGGAAGACGCCGCACTCATGAATGACGCCGGGCGCCGCAATGCCCGATCCGGTTACCGGCAAAACGATCGCCTCGTGCTCTGTCCAGGGTCCATAAAGATCCGGCGCTGTGGCGTGGAGGATTTTCCAGCTCTCGGTTGTGACGGTGCCGCTGGAGCCGAAGACGTGCCAGAGCGTGCCATCGAACACCGGACAAGGGTCCTTCAGATCATCCACCGCCTGCGGGTGAAACAGTGGAAAGACGTTGGTTTCAAAGTCGATCTTCATTCGCAAGCATTCCCGCGATTGTTTCGCGGACCCCTTTCATTTGGACCGTCTGCGTGACTCAGCCGAATCGATTCGCAGCCCTCATTTATAACTCCGCCCATGAACGGTTGTTGAACGATTGAACGATTTCAACCGTTCTGTGGCAATGCGCCACATTTTGGGTGAGGTCACGCACGGCGCGGGGCTTCAGCTTCTGGAGCGGCCATCATGTCAGCCGGATGCAGGGTCGTTCGGCTTGACCTTCTCTGTTGAGCCATGGCCGGAATGGAGCGGACCGCTGGCCTCGCCCGAGACAGTTTGGAACTATGGAACAACTTACTGGGATGAAAGTTATATAGATGGCTGCGAATTTCATTCGAAGCTGCCTCGATTAACGTATGTTAGCCGAGGCAATTTCTAATTGTAACGAAGGATTTCTATATGGAAATGGCGGTGGGCACCCCCCTAAAACCAAATACCACCGTGCAGTCGTCAATTTTACTTTGCTTTTCCCACCTCCGATGGAATTTTGTATTCCAAAGACCGCAACAGATTCTGACGCTCGCCTCAAAACAGCAGCAGCTAATTTATTTCGAAGAGCCGATCTTCGACGAAAGGCGCCACGCTTCGACGCGGGTGAACGATGTTTCACCTACGATCAAAATTGTGACGCCGCTGATCCCAGTTGGTACTTCCGCGACCAGGGCGAACGCGATCCAGCGCAGGTTCGTCGATCAGATCCTCGCCTCCACGCCGCATGACCGATTGACGACCTGGTATTACACGCCCATGGCGCTACGCTTCAGCGATCATCTCGCCTGTGACGTCTGCGTCTACGACTGCATGGATGAACTCTCCGCGTTCAAAGACGCTCCCGCAGAGTTGACGCAGTTGGAAAAGGCGCTGTTGCAACGTGCCGATGTCGTCTTCACGGGCGGGCAGAGCCTTTACGAGGCCAAGCGAAGCCTGCATCGTTCGATCTTTGCTTTTCCAAGCAGCATCGACGTTGCACATTTCCATCAGGCGAGAGAGCCGGGTGAGGACCCACTCGACCAGGCCAACATACCTCACCCGAGAGTGGGGTATTTCGGGGTCATTGACGAGCGGCTCGACGTCGAATTGGTAGCGGAGACGGCTGCAGCAATGCCGGACGTGCAATTCGTCATGCTCGGCCCTGTGGTCAAGATCGATCCGGCGAGGCTGCCCACGGCAAGCAACCTGCATTGGCTGGGCGGCAAGTCCTATGCCGACCTGCCACGCTACCTCCGGCATTGGAGTGCCGGCTGGATGCCTTTCAAGCTCAACGAGGCGACACGCTACATCAGTCCGACAAAGACTCCTGAATTCCTGGCGGCAGGACTGCCGGTGGTTTCGACAGCGATCGTCGACGTCGTGCGCACCTACGGCGCCGAAGGCCTTGTCGACATTGTCGACGCCGAGGATGTCGAAGCCAAGCTTCGATCCATCCTGGCGCGTCCTCGCGATTTCCTGGTGGAGAAAGCCGACGCCTACCTCGCCGATATGTCCTGGGAGAAGACCTGGAATGCGATGGCGGCCCACATCCAGCGCGCCCACGCGATGAAGAGCGTCGTGCCGTTGCTGAGGGGAGCGTGAGCATGTTCGACTGGCTGATCGTCGGCGCCGGCTTCGCCGGCAGCGTGCTGGCGGAACGCATCGCATCGCAGCGACAAGAAAGCGTCCTGATCGTCGACAGACGAAATCACATCGGCGGCAATGCGTATGACTGTTATGACGAGGCAGGGATCCTGATCCACCGCTATGGGCCGCACATATTCCACACCAACGCCCAATCGATCGTCGACTACCTGTCGCAGTTCACCGAATGGCGGTCTTACGAACACCGCGTGCTGTCGCTGGTCGACGGAAAGCTGCTGCCGATACCGATCAACCTAGACACCATAAATCGCCTTTACGGCCTTAAGCTGACATCCGAGCAGCTGCAGGAGTTCTTCGCTTCCCGGCGAGAGACGGTGGAAGAAGTCCGCACAGCCGAAGACGTCGTCGTGAGCACCGTGGGCAGGGAGCTCTACGAGAAATTCTTCCGCGGCTACACGAGGAAGCAGTGGGGTGTTGACCCTTCCCAGCTGAGCAAGTCGGTGACGGCGCGAGTCCCAACCCGGACCGATCGGGATGATCGCTACTTTGGCGACACTTTCCAGAAAATGCCGGCAGGCGGGTATACGCGCATGTTCCAGCGCATGCTGGATAATCCCAAGATCAAGATCATGCTGCAGACCGACTACCGCGAAATTCGCGACAAGATCCCCTTCCAGCGGATGATCTATACCGGTCCGATCGACGAGTATTTCGACTGGAAGCTTGGTCGCTTGCCCTACCGTTCGCTGCGCTTTGAGCACACGACGCTTGATTGCGAGGAGTTTCAGCCGGTCGCCGTCGTCAACTATCCGCAGACGGAAAACTACACCCGCATCACCGAGTACAAGCATCTGACCGGACAGAAGAGTCCGAAGACCAGCCTGACCTACGAATACCCCTCGGACATCGGAGATCCCTATTACCCGGTGCCGCGGCCCGAAAACGAGGCGTTGTACAAGAGCTACGAAGCGTTGGCAGCGGCGTGCCCACAGGTCTGGTTCGTCGGACGTCTGGCGACATATCGCTATTACAATATGGATCAGGTCGTCGGGCAGGCTTTGGCGACGTTCGCGCGCCTTCAAAACAGCATGCCGGTAAACGGCATCGGGCAGATGCCGAGGCAGCGCGAGGCGGCGGAGTGAACGATGCGCCGGGATTAAGCTGCATTCGCGGTGACCATTAACATTTGAGATGGCGCAAAGATCAGCCGAAGCTAATATGCCGTTGGAGGGGTCGTGCGTACGAGACGTTTCACAAAGCCGATAGTCGTTCAACCGGCCGGATCGATCGCGACAGGGTTGTTGTCTCGGTAACGGACGCGGCCGAGGTTCTGCTGAAGGATTGGCCGGAGCCGGCTTGCAAGCGTCGAGACTCGCAACAATCGAGGCGTGCCTTGCCGTCATGCGCGGTGAAAAGTCGCCAAGAGTCGCACGCGAGGCGATCATCGCTGCGGCCAAGGACCCCAGGATCTTTCTCGGTGGACAGATTTAGGCTTACCGCGTTGCCGATGCAGTTAAAGCGCGGCGCACTATCGGCGGGGCTATACCGCGCCTGCTGGCTCGTTGTCGAAGGCCTCGAACAATCGGCGTTGGCGCTCCAACTCGTCGGCAAGCGGCTTGTGAAGAGTGCGCGAGCCGTTCGCATGAATGGTGGAGAACAAGCCTACTTCGGCGTGGCGCGAATTGTCCCAACCGGGGTAGGCCGTCACCGGGTACAGGCATATGCCCTGAATAGGTGCGCCGAGGCTCATCGCATCGCGCACTTCGTCGCAAACATAATGGAGCCAAGCCGGCCGTCCCGACCCCTCGGCGCCGGTCTCGGCAATAATCATCGGCTTCTTGTAGCGCTCGTCGACCTCGACCAGCATTTCCGAAAGCGCCCGGTATTCGTGGTGTCCCATCGGTATCGTTGGCCCATTCAAGTACCATTGGTTGTGCGGATAGAAGTTGAGGCCTATGACGTCGACAAGGTCCTCGCTGCCACCCAACTCCGGCTCAGCGCGCCCGACCAGCATGTCGTAAGCCTCGAACTGGCCCTGACGAGCATTTTCGGCGCGCCGCCGCTCGGCGCGACTGCGGTCACGAGGAGCAATATGGATGAGCGGTTCAGCCCAGATGAACCTGCAACTGGGTTCGGCCTCCCGCATTGCTCTGATCCCGGCGATCGCTGCCCTGACAAGGTGGCGTTTGAACCATCCGCGCTTATTCTGCCCGGCGCGCGGGAAATAGCCGACCTCCACCGCCCACGCAAAGAAAGAAATTTCGTTGATCGGACACACCAGGGGAGCCACTCCGGTGGCTAAGCGATGAACCCGAACAGCTTCCGCGGCGAAACGGACATAGGCCTCGACAAAGCCGGGGCCACCTTGGTCGACGTGGTCTGGCGAACCATAGTGGAAGATATCCCAGATGACCTGCACCCCGGCCGCCTGGGCTGCTTCGATCACCAACATCCAGCTCGACCAGTCAAAGACTCCCGGCGCTGTTTCGATCAAGTGCCAGCGCAAGCCGTCGCGGATCGTGCGAAGCCCAAGCTCGGCACAGTGGCGATAGTCGCCGGATGCATGGGTGTCATGTGAGGTCGCACGGATCAGATCAAGGCGCACCCCGTCGGCACGTCGATGCGAGGAACACTCGAAACCAGCCATGAAAAAGCTCTCGATGCCAGAAGGATCTGCCGCGGGCCGACGAGCCGGTTCCTCGTTCATACCGGCATCCTGTCGGCCAGGGATGGCGCAAGTACTTGCGTTCGGCGACCGCCCTTTGCCAGGTTCGGTCGCCTCTTCGATTTCGATGAGGCTGCCGTCACGTCGAGGTGTTGGCCTTGCCTGGCGTTCACAGCCATGATTTCCTCGCGCAACACGGAGACGAGATCGGGCTGGTTGCGGTTGCGGCGCTCGTAAGCCAACAGCAGTTGCAAGCGCTCGCGCGCCACGGACGCGCTGCCGCGGCGCTTGAAGATATCGAGCAGGTTCATGCTGCCCTCCTTCCCAACAGCCGGTCGAGGAGGCCCCTCCGCTCGAAAGGCAGAATGACCGGGCCTCGCCCTCGAGTCTTCTTGCTGCGTCGATACAGGCGCGTGCGGCGGGGTTGGTGTTTTTGCATAACCGGCGCGCCCACATTGGTGCGCGTAGTAGTACAATGCGGTTAGAGCCAAAACACGTGTGCTCGACGGGCAAGCGACAGAGGAAATGGCCAAATCCGAATTCGCCCATTGCGCTGCTCACGAAGATGCAAATTTCGGATTGGCCACCCCAGCAATGCGCGACCTCACGCGGCCTGCTGCATTGCCCGTTCGTTGACGCCAGTTTCGCCGAGTTGGGTGAGCGCCTCATCGGTGGCTTTTTCTTCTTCGAGAGTCTGTTCCAGAAGTGGGACTGCGTCTCGTAGGCCGAGCAAGCCCGCCCACGTCACAAGAGTGCCGTAGCGCGCGATTTCATAATGCTCGACCGCCTGGGCTGCAGCCACGAGCCCTGCGTCCAATGCTGGAGCGTCTCCGAATTCTTCCAAAATCTCCTGCCCCTCCTCGATCATGCCATCGATCGCTGGGCACGTCTTACCCTGAGCCCTCTTGCCAAACGCGTCGAAAACCTGCTGCAGGCGCTCGATTTGACCTTCTGTCTCGTCTCGATGCTTTTCGAACGCGGCCTTCAGCTCTTCGGACTCTGCGCCCTTTGCCATTTTCTTTAAGGCGGTCAGAATCTTCCGTTCGACGTAGTAGATGTCCTTCAGACCATCGTAGAAAAGGTCTTCCAAGCCCTTGGAACTGCCCTGTGATCTTCGCGTCGTCGCCATTCTCATCTCCTGTTGAAAGCTATCGATGGATGTACGGCTCTAACGAGGCCAGTGCCTTGTTGTTCCTTCACGATGGCCCCACTGACGCCGACTCATGGTGGCGAGCGGCGTCGCTTGCAGGTCATCAAGATGCGTGGGGCATAAATACGCGGCGGCTACCACGACTTCGTCATCCAGCCGGACGTCGTTACCGTCTTTGCGCGGCTGGTAGCCGCCGAGCACCCTAAAGCCGAACACGGCTCGCCGGCCTTAAGCGGAAATTCCGTGGACACTCTGATCGGCGGCCGCCTCGATCGGGGCACAAGCTCGCTCTTGATCGGCCCTCTCAGGTGTCGGGAAGTCCACCATCGCTTGCTGCTACTCTCACGCGGCGCTCTCAAGGCCGCCTCAAGGTGCGATGGTGGATCCGCGGTTCCGCGGCTGAGCAGGTTGTTTACCTCGACCGGCAGGAGCGAAACGGCCCCGCCGTGGAGCCCCTGAAGCGGCGAGGCTTTGGAACGACATTGCTGGGAAAGGTAGTTGCCGTGCATTGCAATGCAAAGATCGAATTACACTACAACCCCGAGGGACAATCCCGAGGGCCTGCATTTCACCATGGCGTTGCCATTGCGCGAGCCAGGGTTCAGCATACTCCTGAGCGCCGGGTCGAACGCAACGTGGGAAGCATGCAGCTATGCCCCAGCAACCAATACTTGGTAACCAAATTGGCGGTTCGGCGTTTCCTTTCAACGTGGTCCACGGTGCACTCACGGTGCGGTTTTGCAGTGTCAGGATTTCTGAATGGTCGACAGAGACAAAGCGCGCCGCGATCGGATGTTTGACTCCCTGGTTGTGGGCGGCGGGCCAGCAGGCCTCGTGGCCGCGACCTACCTTGGACGTTTTCGGCGTCGGGTAGTTGTCGTCGATGCAGGTCAAAGCCGGGCAAACTGGATTCCCTTGACGCGCAACTGCCCGGGCTTCCCGCGCGGAATCACCGGCCCTGACCTGCTTCACCGCCTCAAACTGCAGGCCACCCGGCACGGCGCAGATTGGGTGTGCGATACGGTCGTGGGCATTCGCATCGCGGAGAATGGATTTTTAGCGCAGGCTTCATCTCCCATTCATGCCCGCTCACTGCTTATTGCCACTGGTGTCGTCGACAGCCTCCCCGACGTTCCGGGCACCGCCGACATGATTAAAGCCGGAGCCTTGCGATTGTGCCCTGTCTGCGACGGCTATGAGGTCATTGACAAACGGGTGGCCGTCATCGGACCGGCCGAACACGCAATGAAAAAGGCGCTGTTCATGCGGACCTTCACTCGAGACGTAACTTTGCTGATTGCTGATGCAGCCCAGCCCAGCCCGGATGACGTTCTTAGGCTAAAAAGGGCTGGAATCGAGTTCGGCGCATGCGCCCGAGACGCAATTTCAGCTGAGGGCCGTCGGGCAGTTGTCGAACTCGTCGACGGCAGGACGCTCTCGTTTGACACCATCTACCCTGCGATGGGGTCGATCATCCGCTCGAGGCTAGCGACCGACCTTGGTGCAGAATGTGACCGAGCCGGCAATCTTGTCGTGGATTCGCACCAGCGCACCGCCGTGCCGGGACTCTATGCAGCTGGAGATGTCGTCGACGAGATCAACCAGCTTGCCGTCGCGTTCGGGCACGCAGCGGTCGCGGCAAGTGACATGCATAACTATCTTGCGAATGGCGAAGGGGAGCACTGATTGCAGGCTGAAAACACCGCGTAGGGACAGTCCTACGCGAACGGCGTGCCCGGCGCTGACGTTAAGATACCGACAATCACAAACCATTGGGCTGCTGCCATATGTGTCTCTTTCCGATCCTGCTGCCTCGCGCGAACAATTCCGGCAGACCGTTCCCCAAGCAGGAATTCGACCCGACAAGGCCGAGCTGGCTAGCCGTTCGCCGGCGTCATGGCTTTTCTGCAGTCACTGGCCGAAGGGGTGTGGCGGCAAGGCGGCCATTCCAACATTGACGACCTCGTCATGTTGGAGATGATGACGGACGAGATCGACTTGCCGCGCGGAACTCGAGCGGCGATTTCGCCAGGACGAAAATGACCATCCGTTACCTATCGATCTGCGTCGTGTAGCGCACGCAGCGCTTCGGTTCGACCACGCGTGCTTGCCGTTCCGGCTCCTCTTCGGTGTCGGTTGCACAGGGGTGCCCCCTTGCAGCCTCCAAGCGCACTCCCCGATCCGAGCGGTCTTTGCATCTCGTGCTGCGCGCTCAACCTCGATCAGTGCTCGTACAGCATCGATGTTCGGTTCTCTCTCACTTGTCTCTTTTCTCAGCCGCGCTCCCCGCCTAGTTAACCGATCCATCGTCGCAAACGGGTGTTCCACCACGACAACAAAAAGCCCGCCGGCCGGAACCGGCGGGCTAAGTGACCCAACAGCGGAACACAATTGCTAGGGGTCGGTGGAGTACGAGATTCCAACCGACGAATGCGCAGAAGGTTCCGCAACTGCTAATGTAACGTAGGAGGAGTTGGGGGAACTGGAATTCCGGTCGTAGACCTGTTCGTATCCGAGCTGCTACACCCGGCCAACGAAGCCCGTCAATGAACGATGGCGGAGCGTGCTGCCCTGCTCCGGCGCACGGCGGCAACAATCAAGACTATCAGCCTGACCGACTATTCCGGATCTCAGCCAATGACAGCGCCTCAGGCGTGTAGCTTTCGACTTTGAGTCGATGGCGGTTGTAGTGGCGATTTTCCGGCCACCAACACGCGAGCTGGAGGCTGGTGAGTGCATCAAGGCCGGCAGAGCGCTGTTGGGCCGAAAGCTGAAACTCCGCCGCCGGCTCAGTACGGCCCACCGCCGAGAGGTATTTATAGCCGCCGGTGGTCGTCTAGCGAGCGCGTGCGAGATGCACTTCCCAAACACGAACGCCCGCTCGGAAACGACGGCTGGATGCTCTGCATAGCCAACGAGATCACAATCTGCGGGCTTCGGGAGCGGGGCTAGTCTCCATGACGTCAGGGCACGCCGCCGCTTCCGGTCTGTCAGCTTGGTGCATGTGTCAACAGTTCGGAGCCGAAGCAGTGCGCCGCCCTCCCAGCCAAAGAAAGTTGGCTCGCCCGACTGGCAGAAGAAGGCCCCGGATGCTTCGCGCCTTCGCGGGGCCGTCAGCCAGACCATCGTCGGTGAGCCGCCGAAGGAACATGGCATCGTTGCCGCGCTGCGCCGATCCCGGCTGCCGGAGCCGATCTCCAGGTCAAGATCTGATGCGACATCTGCTCGATACAAACCGACTCGGAGCCCCTGCTCTAAAGGACAGCCGAACGAAACGACCATAACCTTTTCATCTCCTCCCTCACAGTCGCCGAATTCGTCGCGGTGTACTTGAGAAGCTGTCGGGCAAGCGGCGTGACGAACTCGAAAAATGGTTCGCGGCGTCGGACGGTGCGCAGATGCTTTTTGCCGGTCGGGTCCTGTTGTTCGACGAGAAGGATGGTCCGGCGAGGCAAAGAGCCGGGCCCAAGGAGAGCCTGCTCAGCCTCAATCGCATCGGCCAGCGGTTCTTTGAATTCGCCGTGATCCACATTCATGCAACCACTGCCCTTGTCTTCGCGTTTAGCCGCGTTCAATCGTGGGGAGCGACAAGAATGCGGGCCTTCAGTCCAATTACAATTTGCCTCAATCGCAACCTGACGGTGGTCGCGTCCATAGCCGACGCAATGAAGGTGCTTCAGCAGCCATGGCCTAGAATGGGAAAGCCGGGGCGGCTCAAGGCGATCCGAATGGTCGAGGAATCGCTCGCCGGGCATTGCAGCCAGCAAGCTGCGTTCGAAGCCTTCAAGGCGGCCGCGGCTGAACAGGGACTCCTTAGAACAAGAGGGACCAGCACAGGTCTGGGGAAATGTGCGCGGATGGTTGAAGACCTGATGTGAGGTCATGCCGGCCTCGCTAACACTGAAGAGCCACCCCACCTGAAGCCCGAAATACTGCCTTCTCCCGCGAGAGCCGAAACGCCTCAAAACGGGCTATTAGCCCGGACGCGAGAAGCGTCCGGGACAGCCACTTATCCGACGGTGAATTCTGCGCTGGCCAAGCAGTGCGCTGCACCCCATTTGCGATCGCGTTTGGGATCCACATTGAGGTTACTCTGACGGTCTGCCCCATCTTGTCAGAAGAAGACATTTCGCTTGACCTTGCGACTAAAGGAAAGCAATCAGCCTTGACAAAAATCGCGATCAGGATTGCGCGAAGAGCCGAGCTTGACGAGCAGGTGGTTCTCCGTAGTCTCTTCGACCGCGAGGATTTCGGCTCGACGGGCATCGGTCGTGGTGTCGCGATCCCTCACGCTCTACTGGGTATGATCTCTTCGCCTGTCGCGTCTTTGACACGCTTGGCCCAGCCTATCGATTTCGACGGCCCCGACGACGACCCAGTCGATCTCATTTACTGTACTCTGGCCGCGCTCTGCTACTTCCGCTTTCCTCCCTGCCCTTTCGCAAATATGCCGGGTGCTTCGGACATCTCAAGTTCGGGAGCGACTCCGACAGGCACAGTCATCCGATGAGGCCTTGGCGATTCTCGAAACTGAGCCGCTTCCGAGAATTTCACCAAATTTGCATACTTGCCGCGTCGGGCCTGGCGCTGTGATACCTAAGCAGTTCAGCAATGCCTTAGAATCCAGAGGCGCGGCGCATACCGCAGTCAACTACGGGGCTCGCTACCAGCCGATGAGGCGGTCTTCGCGGGGGATTGACGCATCTTCGGGTTCCTTTTCTGCGCGGTAACCCAAACAGAATGTCTGCGTCGTCATTACTCCGAGGCCGCGCCGCGCTCCGGCAACGCGCGGTCTGGTCCCCGCGGGTACTGCGATCGATCAGCCCCGCATCGTTGAGCGTAGGATGGCCTGCATGTGCTCTTTCAAGTCGAGTTCGCCTCGTGCCTCAACAGTCAACAGGTACTCGGCCTTGACCCGGCGGTCGCCTCGGCTGGTCGCAGGATAGGAACAGATGGCCAGCAAGGCTTGCTCTTCAATTCGGTCTGCCGTCTTGCGGTCGTGCCAGTTGCTGCCCGCTCGATGAACAACCCTGTGGAGCGCGGCATAGGCGGTTTCATGCCTTGCGATCAGCGCCTGCAGTTCGCGCGAGATACCTTCGCCTTCAGCAAACGTCGGTTCAATGACAGACGCAACGGCGGTGAACGCAAGAAGTGTACGGCGGGTGACTGCGGGCATGCCTCATATCCTTGCCGTCTGATGAGTGCGGGCACACCATAGCACCGGCGCAGCGTTCGGAGAGATGCTTTGCAACATGACCCTATTTTCTGCTGACAAAACGTTTCCGATCCCGCGGCTGCTCCTCCTGCAATGGCTGGCAGCTTCAGTCTCCTGAAGGTCCCAGGTGGACGCTAGTATGCCATTGAACGCCACCCACAACTCAGATGCTGTGTGAGCGCCTGCCCCCAGCCGGCACATTTGCCTGTGTCTTATTCCAGACTGTTCCCGCGTGCACAGTGCCCCTGTGCGATCGGGAATCGACGCTGGCCTTTTAAAGGCCGCTTCCAGATCTCGCCTCCCGAAGTCAGTTTCGGCGAGCGTTGAGAGCACGTGCGAGGAGCCGGGTGTCAGTTAGCTGGATCACGCACGTCTCGAACGCTTTGGTCGGGCCGCGCCAGCGCAGCTCTTCGACGTCATCGAACAGCCGAGCGTCCGTGCGAAGCGTCGCGAGATTTTTGAATAAAAGCGCGAGCTCTCTACGCTTGCCGAGGGCTTCAGGCGGAAAGCTTTCAAGAGGGCCGTAGCGGCCAAGCAGCCGGGCGGCCGACACCAGGCCGATGCCTTCGAGACCCGGATAGCCATCGGCGGCATCACCGACGAGCGCGAGGAAATCTGGAATGAGGGCCGGCTCAACTCCGAACTTCTCGCGTACACCCGCGGCATCGCGAATTTTCTGGGTCCTGCGGTCTACCTGGACCACATGGTCACCGCGCACACACTGCGCGAGATCCTTGTCCGGCGTCCAGATGCACACCTTCTGCACGCGCCCATCGGCAGCCGCGCTGTGCGCCGCGGAGGCCAGCGCGTCGTCGGCTTCCAGCTCGATCATCGGCCAGACTGCCACTCCCATCGCCGCCAAGGCTTTCTCGAGGGGGTGAAACTGCGCGAGCAATGCCGGCTCGATGCCATCCCCGGTCTTGTAGCCCGGCCAGAGCTGATTTCTGAACGATTCTACTACATGATCGGTAGCCACCCCAATGTGTGTGGCGCCATTCTCGCTCATCTCCAGCACTGTGTTCAGCACGCCGACGACGGCGCCAAACGGCTTGTCTTGGCCGTTGTTGAACCGGCGTTGGCCGTAGAAGTGGCGAAACAGTTCGTATGTGCCGTCTACTAAATGTACGATCATCGCAATCCTCGAGAAACAGCATCCGGCCCCGTCTGCAAAGCTAGACCGACAGTTGGCCTTCTCCAAACCTTCAAGTAGGTGCGCTCGGCCGTGCCCGTACGCCCACCGCAAGCCATGCCTCTCACCGGCACTTAGCAACAGCTTACCTTCAAGGGCAGGCGATATTTCTCGCCCCGCCGCCTCGCTTTTGCGCCAGGCGGCCATTTGGTTCGCGAGAGTATCCCTTCTTCCAAACGCAGCGAAAAACGACTTGGCGATGCTGTCGCGACTAGCGCCGGCCGCGCAGGAGGCAGCCTGGGCCGATATTGCGACCAGCTTGCGATGTGGGGAAGCCCGGACGGGTGGGTTGGCCCGAACACACTGCTCCTGACGACAGAATGGAAATGACGACGTTCAGACGCTCCGATCTGCGGCGGCAGTTCCGTCATGACGATGATATGGAATGCATGCCCCCGGTTTGGGGTTCTCATTCCTGTGACGGCCGGCGAGGCGCACCCCGCCTCTTGAAACCTTCAAACATTTTGCAGTTGTTAGGACTCACCTCGTTGACGCACTTCGACACAAAACCCGATGTCGGTAAATTGCGCAGCTTCGGAGGTGGCACAGGCGCAGCCTCTAGCACCTGGTCTGTGATCGGTCGGGTCCCAAGCCAATTTCCGCCTGCCGCGCTTCACGCTATTGCAAGACGTTCAAATTTCAAATTTGAGCTTCCGCACTCATGCTTTGTCGAGAGTATCTCTTAAAGTCACTTAAACCTTCTGCGCAGTAAGTTTTAGCCGTTCTGAATCGCCGTCGGCGACGATGACGATGAAATAGGAGGACGCAATGGCTCGCAGTCACGTTGAACGTCTTGGTGAGTTCAGGGAAATCCTGGTCGCGACTCGACGCGAAGGAGTCCGTAACGTGCACCATACTCGCGACGCAATGCGGGCAAGTGGCTTTCAGATCGGGGACAGCGACGGCTCCAGCTACGGAGCCGAGATGAAGGTGCTTCAAGAGGAAATTGAGGCAGTCGATCGCGCCATCGAAGACGAGAAGCGGCTGGCTTTGGCCATCGAGGGCGCGGCTCAACCCCGCCGACCGACTAAACCGAGAATCGTGAAGGGAACATAGAGTCAGGTACGGCCCTTGGCGCCGTCGCGTCGATCGCCTGCGGTATGGTGTCGGGCTCGTCGCCGCCGTGGTGCAGCACCCTGACGTCATCCATTGCCATCAAACGTCAGGAAGGGACGGCCGAAGCCGCCCTCTGCCGGCGTCGCTGACTGCTCAGCTTTCATCTTCCCCGTCGATTTCGCCGTCTCCATCGTGACGATGCTTCGCTAATCTCGTGAAGGCGTTCTTCAGGTGTCCGAGTACGGCCTGAAACGCGACATTTGGACACGAAATCACGGAGGTCAGCTTCGAGGCGCGAAGCGGGGCGTGGCGGTGGAATATTGCGGCGAGCAGTTCGATAACGATGGCAGCATGGTCTCTGCAATCCTCAAAAATATGAAACGGGTGATGGCAAGGGAGTACAGCCGCGAGCTGTCCCCAAAGGTCTCCAGAGCGCAGCTGCAGCAGGCTCGTCTCGGATTCAGCCAAAGGGGGACCCGTGCCCTACGGCGTCCGGCGAATGTTGCTGGATAAAGATGGGGCCCCGTTACGTTCTCGGCTCTGGAGAACAGAAAGGGCTCGCTGGCGAACGTGTTCTCCTTGTCCCTGGCCCGCCAAACGAAATCAGGCTTGTGAGGGGCATCTTCAACATGTTTGTTGCTGAAGGGCAGAGCATGGCTGGTATATCAGTTCGTCTGAACAAAGAGGGAGAGCCGTCCACATACGGCGATGTGTGAACGCCTGCCCGAACAGCCCGCCGCCGACGATGAAGTTGTTGGGGCTATGAAGCTTGAAGAGAAACAGTTCGCCCGGTTGGAGCGCTCGGAACTGCGACCGCCCCCCCGGGCTGCCAGAAGTTCACCTCGTCAACGTCCTGGCGGCGCGACAGAAATTCGAACCAATCTAGATCGGTGACGCCGACATAGATCTTGATCCCATGGGTGCTCATGAAAACGCCTCAGCGCGGTCGCGCACGATCGCCTTCACTCGCTCCGCCGCTGTTTGAGCGGGATCAGCCCGTTCGGCAAAGGACGGCAGAGCGAGCATGCGCGCTGCTTCGCGCAGGGCAGCGGCGATCGAACCTATCGCTTCTTCCGCGCGAGTGACCGGCAACTCGATCGTGCGCGCGAGAGTTAGGAAGTCCTGCCGTGTAAGCCGGTCGTCCTTACCGTTGAGCTTCAGCGCCATACGATCGCCACCAAGCCCCGGAAAGACGCGGGTCGTCACGGTGTCGTAAAGGGATGCGAACCGGACGGTCTCGAACCGCTTGGAGCCAGGGCCTGCAATCTTGAGGAGCGCCAGGTTCTTGAGATGCATGTCCCCGTCGGCGATCAGCCACGCGAAAAACGCCCGGCGGAACAAGGTCTCGATATCGGCGGCAGGGTCGGTCGAAAGCGGCCGCAAACCGCGCGCCATGCGTTCGATTGTGCCGTCGTATTTGGCTGAGGTCGGCAGATCGAGAACCGAACAGAAGTCCTCGAGCGCTAGGAAGCGTCGATCATCGGGCCCGCGTCGCACGTCGAATCGCTCGACGACCAATGCAGGTGACATCCCATCCGGCATGTCGATGAGCGCGGCGGCCGGAACCTCGAAGCCCGCTGCGCGACCAAGTTCAAGACAAAGCCATTCGACGACCGGCAGCATTTCGAAGCCCGCGGTTCCGGCCGGCTTAAGGATGTGAGTGAATGGCAGATCGATCGCGGGTAGCAGCGCGCCGTCCGATGCCAAATTCATCGGCGCCTTAATCTGGACACCCGATAATCTCGGCATTTCCGCGCGCGCAAACAGCTGAGCCAAGTTGTGCTCGAACGTCTCCTGGATCTCGCCTCGCGACGGGCCGACGTATCGACCAGTGAAGCGCCCATCGTCGGTGAACGCGACAAGTTTGGTGTCGAGTTCGTCTCGCGGCAGGACGTTAAGCTCGGCTTGGCTCTCGACGACCGCGATATTTGACATGTAGCGCTTGCCGCTTCGCAGCGCTTCGCGTTCATCCCGCTGACGGAGCACTTGCGCGAGCCATCCTTCTGGGAGGAGCGACTCGATGAAAGCCGGCAGCTTGCCTGGTGCAGTCTGTCGAACGAGTGGCGGGCCGCTGCGCCTCACAGGCTTCCAGCGCCACTCGAATCCATCGTGGATTAGACGACCGAGAGGATCCCCATGCCATGCCACAAGGAAATCCAGGGCCGCCTTGTTAACGGGGCCCTTGGCCACCGCCGGGCGCGCAATCAGATAACGCTCAGCGCCCTCCCCTTCGCGGTACCATCCGTTCTCGCGGGCCAACGCCCAGACCGCGTCAGCGGCCACCTGTGGCGAGCCGTGTTCTTCTATGAGTCTTGCCGCCATGTCGGCCCGCATCAGTTCGGTGATGGCGCTAGCATGCTCGCTCCGCAAGCGGAATGCTTCCAGGAAGCGTTGGCGCGGCGAGGAAACGTCAACTCGCAGCTCGCCAAGATCGTCCCCTACCACCGCAGAGGCAGTCGAAGGATGGGGAGGCGCCTCGTTTTGGATTATTTCGAGCGTCCGTAACCGGGTTCGTTGATTACGCCGACCGCTAACGAACAGGCGGCCGTCAGGTGTGGGAGCAAGAAGTTGGGCAGAGGCCGATGATAGATAGGCAGTAGGATAGAGGTAGCGCGCGATGCGTACGGCGTGGCCTAAAACTGCTTGCTCAACGTCGTCGCCTGATCGTGCATAAACACCGCGGACGAGCGGGACGAGTTCCCCTACCACCGCTAGCGCATGCGCACGTCTCTTGTCTATTGTCTCTCCAACCAGCAGTATGGACACGGACTTTCTCGCACTTCAGATGCGCAAAAGTCCGCTAATAGGCGTCAAGAGTCAAGGACTTTCTCGAATCTGAAATGCGCGAAAGTCATGCCTGTCTACGGGCGTCGCCAGTCTGCTCGGCCGCATTCTCGATCTGCTTTTGCCGAATGCACTGGTATTACGGTCGAGCAATGGAGCCCCGTCGAATGAGGGCTCGCGCCGAGCGGAAGCGACCAGTCCAGCACGGGTCATGCCCCTGCCCTGCGCCCTTTTCCGCAGGATCAACGTTCGTTGTTGTCATCCTCATAGCCTTCATAGTTGTCCTGCGGCGCATAATATTCCGCTGCGTCATAGACTTAGGTCTTCTTGTAGCGCTCTCCAGGCCAGCCGCAGCGAGGCGCGAAAAGCCGTTGATCTTCAAGCCGCAGGCGATGCACTCGAAACGATTGGGCAGATATTCCTGCGTCTCGGTGATCTCGCCGTCCTCGGGAAGCGCACGATGGACAGTTCACCCGATGGCCGGCCGGGCGGATTGCCCAACCGGCCGCCGACTGGCTGAGCGTGGTGCGCTCCTCGTTGCTCTTGGCGGCCCAGGCGTTCTTGTGAGCGTCGACATCTCCCAGGACCGCCTTAGCGCCGTCATCGGCAGCGGCGGCGATGAGTTTGGCGGCGACTTTCGCCTCGGCATCCCCGATGAAGTCAGGCAGTGACATGCCCATCGAACCAAGGAGAACCTCGCATAACCGCCAGGCGATCGATGGATTGCGGTGCAATCTCGCATTTGATGAGCCCGTCGGCGACGACGATGCCGATATCGGACGACTTCACCTTCCTGAGCTTGGCAAGCGAGCGGTCGACGATCGGGTGCGGCGACGCAGCTTGGTCATCGCCACCAACGCCGCAAATCGGTAAGACCTGGTAGTCGCCTTCGAAGGGCTTCCTGCTTTTCACCGGGACGTTAGATCGCCAGCGCTGCTGTTTTTCCCCGGTGTACAAACCCCTCTTTTGAGCGGCCAGTTGACTGCCGTCCAAAATGATTATTAAGTTCGGTGACAGAACGAATTAATCGGAGCTGCTGTTGAACGACGTGCCACGCATTTCTCGTCAGTTCTCGCAGCGCTCCGTCATGGAGGCGATCGTGCAAGGTGGGCCGATCTCGCGCGCTTCAATCGCAAAGCAGACCGGCTTGTCTAAGCAGACAATCTCCGAGATCGTCAGGACACTCGAGCAGGAAGGCTGGGTGCAGGAAACGGGGCGCACGAGCGGACATGTCGGACGCACGGCTGTCACTTACGAACTCGTATTTAACGCGGCCTACATCGCGGCGGTCGACCTCGGCGGCGCCAAAGTCCGGGTCGCCCTCACCGATCTTGCCTGCCAGATATTCGCGGAGGAAACGGCGCCGACCGATCCTCGGGGCGGACAGTTCGTCGTCGACCAGATCGTGGATCTAGCGCTTCAGGCGGCCCAGAGGCACCGCATCTCGCGCACAAAGATAAGGCTGGCGGTGATTGGTGTTCCCGGTGCACCCGACAAGAAGACCGGCCGCGTCCTGCTTGCCCCGAATATTGCCGGCTTTGGCACAATGAATGTCGTTCGCGCTTTCGAGCACGCATTCGGGTTTCATGTGGTGATCGAGAACGATGTCAATCTGGCGGTGCTCGGCGAGAACTGGCAGGGGTGCGGCCGCGGTATCGACAATCTCGCCTTCATAGCGCTGGGTACCGGTATCGGCAGCGGCCTCATGGTTGGAGGCAATCTGGTGCGGGGCGCCAGCAATGCAGCCGGCGAGATGGGCTTTTTGCCGATTGGCGCCGATCCTTTCGCGCCGACATCGTTGCGCGCCGGCGCTTTCGAGCGCGTGGTCGCAACCAACGCCATGGTTGAACGCTACGCGGCGCTGACGGGCAACATCGTCAACGTGCCGACGATTTTCCACAGTGCATTGGCCGGAGACAGGCATGCCGCGACGGTGCTCGACGAAACCGCGCGCTACCTGGCGCAAGGCATTGTGGCCATAGCGGCAATTGCCAATCCGCAAAAGGTCGTCCTGGGCGGCTCGATCGGGCTGCGGCCGGAAATCCTGTTGCGCGTTAGGGACCTGCTGCCGCGCTGCTTCCCCTATCCTATCGCCGTTGAGGCCAGCGAACTCGGGTCGCGGGCAGCGCTCATCGGCGCCGCCGCCATCGGGCTCGGCCAGTTGCACAACAAACTGTTCGGCGTCGACGCGCCCGACGGACGCATTTCGCTTCCCCCAGCCAGTTCGGCCGTGCTGCGCGAGGCCACGCTATGACCGCTTCAAAGGACATCACCGCCCGCTTGCGCGCCGCCCTCGATTGCGACGCAGCGGTGGAGCTTCTGCAGGGGGCAATCGGCCGCGAAAGCATAACCGGTCACGAAGAAAACCTTGTCGCCTTCCTTGAACACCGCATGCGCATGCTTGGCTTGAGCGAAATTCGGCGTGCGGAATTCGCGCCCGGCCGGCCCAATGTCTGGGGTGAGCGCAAAGGTGCCGGCGCCGGCAAGCGGCTGCTCTTCATCGGCCACACCGATACGGTTCATGTCGAGGGCTGGCGCGAGCACTGGGCTGGCACCGCCAGGCAGGATCCGTTTGCCGCGCCAATGATCGACGGGCAGATCTGGGGCCGCGGCGCCGGCGACCTCAAGGCCGGCATCTGCTCCGCGCTGTCGGCACTCTCTCTGCTCGACACGGCCGACATCGAACTGGCCGGCGACGTTGCCTTTGCCTTCGTCGGGGACGAGGAGAGCGGCCAGCCTGGAATCGGCGTCTCCGCCGGCATCAAGGACTTCGTCGGCCGCATTGAGAGAGGCGAAGTCGTGGCGCCCGATTTCATCGTCTATGTGGAGCCTACCCGCCTTTCGGTTTATCCGGCCCAAATCGGCTTCTTCATTACCGACATCACCGTCACCGGACGATCGGCCTATTTCGGCGTACCCGAACTCGGCAAGGATGCCTTGCGTGCAAGCCACGCCGTCATGAGCGCGCTGTGGAAGCATTCGGAAGATATTGCAACCAGAGCCGAGCACCCGCTGATTGGGCGTGGCTTCCTGCTGATCACCGGGCTTGCGGGCGGAGGCTACATCGCGGTGCCCGAACGCTGCACGTTGTCGCTGATCCGCAAGCTGTTGCCCGGCGAGTCACTGGACGAGGCCGCCGCCGAAATCGAGGCAGTGGTGCGCGGCGCCATCACCGATCCTGAAATCATGTTGGCGTTCGCCTATCCGGCAGGCCGCGATCATCCGCTCGGGGGTAACGCCGCCGAGATTGCACCTGACAGGCCGGAGGTCGGCGCCCTTGCTGCCGCCATGGCCCGATCGATGGCTGGTCGCGGCGCCATCGAAGGCGCGCCATTCTGGTCAGAGTCATCATTTTTCACCAACCGGCTCGGCATCCCCGCCGTGTACTGCGCGCCAGGCGACATTCGCAACTGCCACACCTTCGACGAACACGTCGATGTCGAGGAATATCTGGCGGGCATCGTAGGCTTCGCCCGGTTCATGGCGGAGTATTGCGGCGTTACGGAATAAAGGACAACTGAGAGCGAAAATGGGAGAACTACCATGCTGATAGACAGACTTGTTGCTACAGCACTTGCAGGCAGTCTGATGCTGTTGGCCGGCGGAGCCGGCGCACAGACAGTGGGACCGAGCGGCGAGACGGCGACGCCCAGCGCCGAGGTTACTCTGTCGGACACAGATCTGGCCGCAGTGAAGGAGAAGGGCTACAAGGCCGCGCTGCTGTGGCACACCTCGTCCGACTTCACCAATGCGGTCAGCGCCGGCGCCAAGGATGAATTTGCCCGTGCTGGCATTCAGATCGTCGTGACCACCGACGCCGGCTTTGACGCGGCGCGCCAGCGCAGCGACATCGAAACCGCGCTCGCAGCCAAGCCAAACGTCATCCTGTCGCTGCCCCTCGATCCGGTCACTTCGGCCGAGGCTTTCCGTCAGGCGCTCACCGACGGGACCAAGCTGGTATTCCTTTCGAATCTGCCGAAAGGCTACAAGCACGGAACCGACTATGCCGCCATCGTCACTGACGACCTGTTCCAGATGGGCAAGCAGGCGGCCGATGCACTGGCCAAGGCGCTCGATGGCAAAGGCAAGGTCGGCTACATCTTCCACGACGCCAGTTACTATGTGACGAACCAGCGCGACCAGGCTTTCAAGACAACGATCGAGAAGGATTATCCCGGTATCAAGATCGTCGCCGAGCAGGGGATCTCCGATCCGGCGCGGGCAGAAGAGCTGGCCAGCGCCATGCTCGTGCAGCATCCCGATCTTGACGGCATCTACGTCACCTGGGCCGAACCGGCCGACGGCGTGCTGTCGGCCTTGCGGGCAAGCGGAAACACCGAGACCAAGATCGTCACGCTCGACCTCGCCGAACCGGTGGCGCTCGATATGGTCAAGGGCGGCAATGTGACCGCACTGGTGGCCGACAAGGCGTATGAGCTCGGTCGCGCCATGGCCGCTGTCGGCGTCAAGGCGCTGCTCGGCCAGGAAACGCCGGCCTTCGTCGTTGCCCCGGCGCTTACCGTGACCAAGCAGAACGTTGCGCAGGGCTGGAAGGATTCGTTGAACCGCGACGCACCGCAATCGGTGCTCGACGCGGCCAAGTGACAGGCGAATGCCGGCGGCCAATGAGGGCCGCCGACACCATAAAAACAAGGGGAACTGACATGCGCACAGCAATTGGAATGTTGTCGGCACTGGTAGCGCTCGTCGCCGCCAACGCCTTCGCAGCCGACGGCACCACCACGGGACCGAACGGGGAAAAGCCGACGCCGGCAAAGAGCGTCGTGCTCACACCAGCTGAGGAGCAGCAGATCAAGGTCGGCAAATACACCGCCGCGCTGGTCTGGCATGAGATGAGCGAATACACCAACGCGGTGAACAGCGGCGCCCAGGACGAGTTGAAGCGGCTCGGCATCACGGTGGTCGCTCAGACCGACGCCGGCTTTGATGCAGCCCGGCAGAAATCCGACGTCGAGACAGTACTCGCCAAAAAGCCCTCGATTATACTGTCCCTACCGGTCGATCCCGCAAGTGCGGCCACCGTCTATGATCCTGCGCGCCAGGCCGGCGTGAAATTGGGATTCGTCGACAATTCGCCAGCAGGCTACGTTCACGACAAGGACTATGTGACCATCGTTTCGGACGACCTTTTCCAGATGGGCAATAAGGCCGGGATCGCAATGGCCGACGCGCTCGGCAAGCAGGGCAAGGTCGGCTACATCTTTCACGATGCCGATTTCTACGTCACCAACCAGCGCGATGGAGCATTCAAGCACACAATCGAGCAGGACTATCCGGACATGAAGATCGTAGCCGAGGCCGGAATGGCCGACCCCGCGCGCAGCGAGGAAATCGCGCAGGCGATGATCACACAGCACCCAGACCTCGATGGTATCTACGTCACCTGGGCTGAGCCGGCGCTTAGCGTGCTGTCCACATTGCGGGCGGCCGGCAACAGCCACACCAAGATCGTCACGCTCGACCTGAACGAACCGGCGGCACTGGACATGGTGAAAGGCGGCAACGTTGCGGCACTCATCGCAGACGAAGCCTATGACATCGGCGTGACGCTGGCACGCGCCACGGCCGCCTCGTTGATCGGCAAGAAGGCCGCCCCGTTCATGGTGGTCGATTCCCTCGCCGTCACCAAGGACACTGTCAAGGACGGGTGGAAGCGGTCCCTCAACAAGGACGTGCCCGCGACCATCGCGGCCGCCATGAAGTAGCGGCAGACAATGGCGCCCCGCCGGAGGAAGTGAGAATGTCGAGTATCAACACCAGCCCCGGCCGGGCAGCGAGCTTGGTCAGCCGCTTCAACCTGCAGCAATATGTCGTCTATCTCGGATTTCTGGCGATCTTTCTGTTCTTCGCGATCGTACTGAAGGACAGCGGTTTTCTGACGGTTCGCAACCTGTCGAACATCGTGCTGCAGACGGCACCCGTGACGATCATGGCGATCGGCCTTGTCTTTGTCATGTCGGCGGGCGAGATTGATCTTTCGATAGGTTCGATCGTTGCCGTGGCAGCTCTTGCTGCCGCGGTGGCGATAAACGCCTGCGGCTTGGTGGCCGGGGTGCTGGCTGGCCTCGGCGCCGGCCTGCTGATCGGCCTGCTCAACGGCGCCCTCGTGGCTTACGTCAAGTTGCCTTCATTCCTGGTAACGCTGGCGACGCTCGGGCTGTTTGCCGGCGTATCTCGCTCGATGACCGATTTGCGGTCGATCCCGGTCACCAACGACGCCTTCACCGGCTTCTTCGGCTCGGGTTCTTTGCTGGGTGTTCCGTCCTTGATCTGGTGGACGGTCATTGTCGTTGCGATCGCGCATCTCGTCTTTCGCGAGACGCGCTTCGGCGCCCATGTGCTGGCCACCGGCGACAACAGCCGTGCCGCCAGTGTTTCCGGCATCAGCGTGGCGCAGATAAGGCTGGCCGTTCTGACCATAAGCGGCGGGCTCGCCGGCCTTGCCGGGCTGCTCTATGCCGGCCGGCTGCAGGCCGCGAAATATACGCTCGGCGAAACCGACCTTATGACGGTGATAGCGGCCGTCATTGTCGGCGGAACCCTGCTCAACGGCGGCAAGGGATCGATTGTCGGCGCGCTGGTCGGCTCGCTGATGATGGGCATGCTGAACAACGGCCTCATTCTGATGGGCCTGTCCGTCTCCGATCAGATGATCGTGCGCGGATTGATCATTCTTGCGGCGGTCGCCGTATCGCTGCGCGAAAAGTCGCGTTGAAGGAGTTTGTCATGTTCCTCGCTGTTCTGCGGCGCCGCAATCCGAGCTTTATAGAAAGCGCCATGCGCCTGCACCAGGAAGGAAAGCTGCCGGCTAATTCGTATGTGCTCGACCTCGATGCCGTCGAAAGCAACGCCCGGGTCCTGAAGCGCGAGGCCGACCGGTTTGGACTGAAGATTTTCGCCATGACCAAGCAGGTCGGCCGCGCCAGTTCGTTCTGCCATGCGCTCAAGCGCGGCGGCATCGATCAGGCCGTTGCCGTCGACATGGCCTGCGCGCGGGCAACGCACAGAGCCGGCCTGAGGCTCGGTCATCTTGGCCACCTGCAGCAGATCGCAAGGCACGAGGCCAATGCGGCGGCCAAAACGTTCAGGCCGGACTATTGGACCGTCTTCAACGACACCAAGGCTGAAGAAGCCGCTGCCAGCGCAAGGCTCGCCGGGTACACGCAAAACCTGCTTGCCCGCATCCGCGCCGATGGTGACGTTTTCTACCGCGGCCACGAAGGTGGTTTTGAGGCGGCCGATATCGCCGCGGTCGCCGAAAAACTGGATGGTCTCGACGGCGCACGATTCGCTGGCATCACCACCTTCCCGGCGCTGCTGTTCGACCAGACCACGCGAAAGGTCCTGCCGACACACAATCTGGCGACACTGGGCGGAGCTGCCGAAGCGCTCGCCAAGTCCGGCCGCAGCAACATAGAGGTGAACGCGCCCGGCACGACGTCGAGTGTCCTGCTTGGCGCGCTGGCCGAAGCCGGCGCCACGCAATGTGAACCGGGCAATGGCTTGGCCGGCACCACCGCGCTGCACGTCATGGAGGATCTGCCGGAGCTCCCTGCCGTTCTGTATTTGACCGAGGTGTCGCATTTGTCTGGCGGCAAAGCCTACTGCCTTGGTGGCGGCTTCTATATCGATCCGATCTTTCCGGACTATGAGGTGAAGGCAATCGTGTCCGCAGATCCCACCACGGCCGCCGCCGCGCTCAGAAGCGTCGAGGTGCCGCCGCCTGCGGCAATCGACTATTACGCAATGATTGACGCTAGCGGCGCCAATGCTCCACGCCCCGGCGACACGGCGGTGTTCGGCTTTCGCGGCCAGGCGTTCGTGACCCGCGCCTACGTGGTCGGCATCTCCGGTGTCTCAAAGCGGGCCCCCCAAGTCGAAACGATCGAAAACGGTTTTGGCGAAACCGCTGCCTGGCCCGTCTAGGAGCAAGCGATGAACGCGACCATGACCGGCACGGCCCCTGTTTTGCAGCTGCGCGACATCCGCAAGAATTTCGGCGGCCTGACCGCCATCGAAAATTTCTCGCTCGAGCTCTATCCCGGCGAAATAGTGGCGTTGGTCGGCGATAACGGTGCCGGCAAGTCGACGCTGGTCAAGATCGTGACGGGGGTGCATGCTCCGACATCCGGGACGATCATCATCGAGGGGCAGGCGGTGGCAATGTCAAGCGCCACCATGGCGCGCGCCCACGGCATTGAGGTGGTCTATCAGGACCTGGCGCTCGCCGATCAGCAGACCGTCTACATGAACATGTTTCTTGGCCGCGAGCCGGTGAACCGCTTCGGCCTGCTCGACCGACGCCGGATGATTGACGACACCGAAAAGCTGGTGAAGGATCTCGACGTTCGCATCCCATCGGCTCACGCCACCATCCGCGATCTCTCGGGCGGCCAGCGCCAGGGCGTGGCGATCGCGCGCGCCACGCACTGGGCAAGCAAGCTGATCCTGCTCGACGAGCCAACCGCCGCGCTCGGCGTTGCCGAAACCGCCAAGGTCGAGACGATCGTTCTGTCGCTGAAGCAGCGCAATATTGGCGTGCTGATCATCAGCCACAGTCTCGACCAGGTGTTCAGGCTCTCAGATCGGATCTGTGTTCTGCGACGTGGCAAACAGATCGGCGTGCGCAAGACCAGCGAGACCGACAAGAACGAGATCGTCGCCATGATCACCGGGCTTCAGCACTAGCCTGGTCGATAGAGGCGCGCCGTTCCAGATACTGCGTTACCCGAGCAGTGAGTGGCATCACTTCAGATCCACGATCAGGCCTCGGCCAGAGAATGTTGCCAGCATCAATCTAGAGCACGCAGGTAGCGAATGGGGCGACCGCCGGCAATCCGGTCGGCCGCTGTGGCTATGGAGTTGGCGTCGATGCCGAAATGCCCGTAAAGGTCGCCGATCGTGCCCGACTGGCCAAAATGCTCGACGCCGAGACTACGCGTGCGATGGCCGTAGACCGAGCCCAACCAGCCGAGCGCGGCCGGATGGCCGTCGGTGACGGCGATGATGGCGCAATGCGCCGGAAGGTCGGCAAATAACCTTTCGACATGGCTCCTGGCATGAACAACGCCGCGTTCGCGTGCCCGGCTCGCGGCAGTCCAGCCTGCGTTCAGCCGATCGGCCGAGGTCACCGCCAGGAGACCGACATCGCGACGGTCCTCCGCCATAATGCCGATAGCCTCGATGGCTTCCGGCGCAACCGCGCCGGTATAGGCAACAATTACTTCGGCATTAGGACCCGGATGCCGCAGCCAGTAGCCGCCGTCGATGATCTCCTGCTCGAGTACGGGCGTCACGCTACGCGTGATCTGCTCGACCGGGCGCGTCGAGAGCCGCAGATAGACCGAGCCGCCGGTCTCGTCGCGCAGCCAGGTGCGCTCCGACTGCACGGCGTCGCCGTCGCGCTGCATATAATCCAGGGCAAAGCGCATGATCACGCCCAACTCGTCGACGAAGGCCGGCTCGTAGGCGGCAAGCCCGTCTTGCGCTATGCCGATCAACGGTGTGGCGATCGACTGATGCGCCCCGCCTTCCGGCGCCAATGTGACCCCCGAAGGCGTCGCGACAAGGAGGAAGCGCGCGTCCTGGTAGCAGGCATAGTTGAGCGCATCGAGACCGCGCTGGATGAACGGATCGTAGAGTGTGCCGATCGGCAGCAGCCGTTTGCCGAAAACCGAATGCGACAGCCCAAGTGCCGACAGCAGGATGAACAGATTATTCTCGGCGATGCCGAGTTCGATGTGCTGGCCGGAGGTGCCGAATTCCCATTTCTGCGCCGAGGCGATGCGTTCGCTGCGGAAAGTGTCCGCGAGTGACTGACGCGCGAACAGGCCGCGCCGGTTGACCCAGGGGCCGAGATTGGTCGAAACCGTGACATCGGGTGATGCCGTGACGATCGCGTCGGCGAGCGGCCCGCCAGCCCGCGCAATCTCGTCCAGAATTCTGCCGAAGCCGACCTGCGTGGAGACGCTGCCTTTGGCTTCCGCGACGAGACGACCAGGGATCACGATGCGCTGGGCGTGCCGGCGCCGCTGGCCCTTTGCCGCGAACGGAACGGCATCGAGGAACCCTTGCAGCTCCAAATCCCCAACAGCCAATCCCTCGAAGGCGTCCCACTCCCGCCCGTCGCCGACCGACATCGAGGCGCGAAGGACCGCCATCTGATCCTTGGTCATCAGGCCGGCGTGGTTGTCCTTGTGGCCGGCGAGCGGCAGGCCGTCCTCTCGTCATTCGTGGCGAAGCTCACCCGCACATGACAATTGTCGAGGATGGAATTGTTCGGTCCGTAGGCCTTCTCGATCTGATTGAGCGATTGTGCAATCAGGAACGACTTGATGCCATACCCGGCCATGAAGGCCAGCGCGCTTTCGAAGAAATCGAGCCTGCCGAGCGCGGGAAACTCGTCCAGCAGCATCAAAAGACGCTGCCGGTGATCCTTCGCGTGAAGATTTTCGGCGAGCCTGCGGCCGATCTGGTTAAGCACGAGTCGCATCAGCGGCTTTGTGCGACTGATGTCCGATGGCGGCACGACCAGATAGAGCGTCGTCGGCCGTGCCTCCTCGACAAGGTCTGCGATCCGCCAGTCACAGTATGACGTCACCTTGGCCACAACTGGATCGCGGTAGAGGCCCAGAAAACTCATGGCCGTCGAGAGCACGCCGGAACGCTCGTTCTCGGACTTGTTAAGCAGTTCCCGAGCAGCCGACGCCACGACGGGATGCGGGCCTGCATCACCCAAATGCCGCGTCAGCATCATGGCGCGCAGCGTTGCCTCGATTGGCCGCTCTGGATCAGAAAGGAAGTTCGCCACGCCTGCGAGGGTCTTGTCTTTCTCCGCATAGAGCACGTGCAGTATTGCGCCGACCAGCAACGCATGGCTGGTCTTCTCCCAGTGGTTGCGGCGTTCCAATGTGCCTTCTGGGTCGACCAGGACATCCGCCACGTTCTGCACATCTCGAACTTCCCACTCGCCCCGTCGCACCTCCAGCAGAGGATTGTAGGCTGCGGATCCAGCATTGGTCGGGTCGAACAGAAGCACCTGGCCGAAACGGGCCCGCCATCCGGCCGTCAGTTCCCAGTTTTCGCCTTTGATGTCGTGGACGATTGCCGAACCCGGCCAGGTCAGTAGTGACGGCACGACCAGGCCGACGCCTTTGCCGCTTCGGGTCGGTGCGAAACATAGCACGTGTTCCGGACCGTCGTGGCGTAGATAGTGTCGGCCCAACATACCCAGGATCACCCCATCCTGACCGATCATCCCAGCGGCCTTGATTTCGTCTCGCGTCGCCCAGCGCGCCGAGCCGTAAGTCGTGGTATCCTTTCCCTCGCGCGCCCGCCACAGCGACGTCCCGATCGCTGCGACGATAGCCATGAGGCTTCCGCTCGCCGCAATCGCCGCGCCCTCCAGGAAGACGTTCGGCGCGTAGGCGTCGTAGAAAAACCACCACCAGAAAAAGGCTGGCGGCGGATAAACGGGGTGTCCAGCCAATTCGAACCACGGCGGACCGAGTTGGCTTTGAAAGTCGAGCCGCCCTGCCGTCCACTGTGTTGCTCCCCATGTTGTCGCGACGACGATCAGAAAGGCGGTGAGTATCTGGCCCCATAAAACCTTGCTTGCCGGCATCGGTCGTTTCCCAAATGGATGATCGGAACAACCGAAAAGCTCGAATTCCTAAATCCGCAAGAAAAAAGGGGCGGTCGAAGCAGCATGGCGTACCCGCACGTGGAAAGACTTGCCCGATGCGATCTCGAATGTTGAACGAGCATAGGGGGGCTGCTTTCTTCTGGAGCCGTTGAGCCGCTACTTGCCCAATGATAGTTAGTTGTCTCGGCTCAGATGGCATTTGACGAGATGGACGGGTTCTTGGAGAACCACGGATTGCGCATGACCAAATGAACAAGAGTCCTCAGCGGCGCGCCGAGCCGGAGAACACTCTAGTCCCGGCAAGTGGTGGTCAGCCGTTCTGCTGAGCTCGAATCTTACCGCCTCCCTGATCGGTAGCGCGATAGATCCAGAGCCGACTCGATGAGCAGACCCATCAAGTCTGTTCAATTTTGTTAATGAATTCAGTCACATCAACTATTGCCATGGACTTTCGTTGGAACTGTTGCAAGCCGCGCCGGCCTCACGGATCGCGGAATCTATTGGGCCGCACCTAAGTTCCAGATGTCCCGATGCAGGCGCCATGTCCCGTCGCCCCCTTTTTTCCAAACGACAATGTACTTGCCCGCAACGGTGGAAGGGGCACCGCCTTTGCTCGGCACACTGAGCGTAAATGCGCCAACTTCGTAGGCGAGATTCCCGCTCCCTTCCACTTCCAGCGCCTTCAGGGTGAGATTCTTCATCCCGGCCTTGATTGCGCCCTGCCAGAATTCTTCCACGCCCTTGCGGTCATCGACGCGTTTGCCGTCGGGTGGCAGCAGAGCGGCATCGTCGGTATACATTTGACCTACCGCTGCTGCGTTTCCGCTGTTGAAGGCGTCCATGAATTTTACCAACGCCGCTTCGATGTCCTCACGAGCCGAGTGGGCGGCCGCAGACAATGCAGACGAAAGAAGCAGCACAGCAGCAAATGCAAATGACTGAACCAGTCTCATTTCGTCCTCCCTTGCGTACCCGACATGCCCACCCGATGAATAGCGCCGACCCGAGGGCGCCGCGGCGTTCGATGGCTAGGCGCGGATTATATTAGACTTATCTGATATGACGGCGCAAGCGCAGCTGCGACCCTCTGAACGACCAGCGTAGCAGCTGCCGGAGAGCTTCAAAGCGGCGGCTACCGCCTCACTGCCCTCCTCGTCTCGACGAAAGAGTTCGTTCGAATGATGCTTTTCCGTGGCTTTGCTCGCAAGTTTTCGTCAGCCAGCGCAGGGCCTCCTCTTACGCTCGCTGGTCGTCAAGGCCCAGCGGCCACTAGCTGACAGTCCCCCCGCAGCCAAGCCGCTGGGCCCTCGACGTGGGGAACGAGCATTGGAGACGATGTCGCGCTTTCCGTTACAGCCCGAAGGCGGGTGACAGATGACCGTGTCAGCCTCTCCACCCGAGCTACGATTTCACGCATTCGATCAGGCACAGCTCTCTCGGGCTAGCGCGCCAAGCAGGAGTTAGCTCCCGAATGAGCAGGTGCCACCCAGTTCAACTTCGGCCCTTGCGCGCGCAAAGTATTGGGCGAGATCGATCGGCAGTCCGGTCGGCAAATTGGGGCAGCGATGGCGAGAATGAATGCCAGGAACTTCCCTTCGGTGCCGCTTCGTCGATCTGTTTGCCGAGAAGACGCGCGCGCTGCGTGCCGTCCCCCATACCGCAGAGAACTCACTTCAGGTCACACACACACACACACACGACGCCACCGAGATCCTGCATCAGTTTTCTACTCCGACGCCGCCACGTCACCAAGATCAGTCGCGAGCGTGATCGCGGCTATCAAATCGGGATCGCGCGCCGGAGCGCTCTATGAGTGAGCCCCGAACGGCGCGGTTCTCCTCGAGCAATCCGGCTCGACGTAAGGCGGGCCATCCGTGCCGGCCTCGTGACTAAGAGACGGGCGAATGGCGGTTCCTGGACTCACCTTTTTGTCATGAAGTCGCTTCCTTGAGCCGGTGGCGGAGTTCTTGCTTGATGACTCCAGCACCGTTTAGAATCGGTTTTCGGAAAATTTGTCTTGTGGCATCAATTTTCATGGAATAGGATCATTTTTCACAGGTGTTGGCCCAGCTGAACCAAAATTCGATGAAAGGATTCGCTTTTCATGCCTCCGGTGCAAGAGCACCAATTTTCAGGTCCTGTTACCGTTTTTCAGGAAATCCGCCTTCCTGAAACGGCGACCCCGGCCGGGTACAGCGCCCTGGTCGGAGCCTACAGGCTCGCCGTGCCCTTGCCCCGTAGGTTGTTCGCCACGGGCGAGCATCATCGCATTACCGAACGGGATGGCTGGCGGATCATGACCCCCCGCCACGCCCCAAATCCTACCCTCGAAGGCCACCTGACCTTTGCGCTCAAGTACGAGGGACTGGACCTTGCCGTCCTCAAGCGGCTGTTCCAAGTGACCGGTCCCGCGCCGATCGAGGCGCTGGTCCGTGAAAGCCCGACCGGCAGTTATGCCCGCCGCATCTGGTTTTTATATGAATGGCTGAGGGGCGCCCGTATCGATCTGCCGGACGCGGCGGCCGGACGATACATTCCGGTTGTCGATCCCGAGCTGCAGTGGCCCGGACCCGACAAGACCGCTTCGCGCTACCGCGTAAGGGACAATCTCCCCGGCACGCGTGAGTTCTGCCCTCTGGTGTTCCGCACCAAGATTCTCGAAAAATTCATCGGCCTTGAACTACCGCGGCGCGCGGAGGCAATCGTAGCGGACGTGCCGCGCGACCTTCTTGCTCGGACCGCCGCCTTTCTTTTGCTCAAAGACTCGCGATCAAGCTATGCGATCGAGGGCGAGCGCCCGCCGCAAGATCGCATCCAGCGCTGGGGCCGCGCCATCGGCGAAGCCGGCCGCTGGCCGATCGATCGCGATGAGCTGCTGCGTCTGCAAAGAATTGTACTTGGCGACGCCCGTTTCGCAAGACTTGGCTTCCGAAAAGAAGGAGGTTTCGTCGGTGAGCATGACCGAGACAACGGCACGCCCTTGCCCGATCACATCAGCGCTCGGCCCGAGGACCTGCCGCGGCTAATCGATGGAATGGCGGCGTTCGATCAGGGCCCCGCGCAAAACCTTGATGCAGTCGTAGCCGCCGCAATCCTCGCCTTCGGCTTTGTCTACATTCACCCGTTCGAGGACGGAAACGGCCGCATTCACCGCTACCTAATCCACCACGTCCTTGCCATGCGCGGCTTCAATCCGCCGGGAGTGGTCTTTCCCGTCTCGGCCGCGATCCTGGACCAGATCAACGAGTACAGGGGCGTGCTCGAGAGCTATTCGCAGCGCCTTCTGCCATTGGTGGAATGGGAACCGACGCCGCAATTCAACGTCCGGGTGCTGAATGACACCGGTGATTTCTACCGGTTCTTCGATGCAACCCCGCACGCCGAATTCCTCTATGCCTGCGTTCAGCGGACGATCGAACGGGACCTTCCCGAGGAAACCGCATTTCTGCAGCGCTACGATCAGTTCCGGCAGCAGGTGGACGCCTTTATTGACATGCCCGAGCGGTTGACCGATCTGCTCTTCCGTTTTCTTCACCAGAATGATGGACATCTATCGAACCGCGCGCGCGAAAAGGAATTCGCCACGCTGACCAGTGACGAGGCAGGAAGAATCGAGGCGATCTACGCGCAAACCTTTGGTGCCCATTGAAGGTGTGATCATCAGGATCGATTTTTAGTCCGACGGTTTGTAATTCCCTTGTCCCTGCCTTCATCTCCGAGGCTTGACTTGTCGCCGAGACATGCACGATTTTTTCCGCACGGTCTGACCGGCCGCCGATCAGCCGCGGCCAGAACGCGCTTGACAAACCGGAGCCGTCCCGTCCAACCTCACGCATTCACCAGGGGAGTCCCGGCAAGGGGCTGAGATACTGCTGGCATTCGCGGCGCAGTGACCCGTTGAACCTGATCCAGTTCATACTGGCGTAGGGACGGTGCAAGCGCTTGCGGGAGTTTACGCCCGAGGTCCTGTTTCGGCAGGTCGACAGAAGCGTCTTTTCATCCTCCCGGCACAGAACTGGGTCTCCAATGCAACGAGCAAAGGAGCCTCAAGATGAATGCCCTCACCCCCGCCGTCTCGACGGGACCGCTGCCCGCCTCACGAAAAATCCACAAGCCCGGTGCCATCCACCCGCAGATCAGGGTGCCGATGCGCGAAATCTCCGTCCATCCGACGGCCGGCGAACCGCCCGTCACCGTCTACGATCCGTCCGGCCCCTATACAGACCCGACTGTCGAAACCAGCATCGAAAATGGCCTTGCACGGCTTCGCCACGAATGGATTACGGCGCGCGGCGATGTCGAGGCCTATGACGGCCGCCATGTCCGGCCGGAGGACAACGGATTCGCGACGGGCGAACGCCTGACGCCGGAATTTCCCATTCGCCATCAACCGCTCAGAGCCAAAGCAGGCAAGGCGGTGACGCAGCTTGCCTATGCGCGCGCCGGCATCATCACACCCGAAATGGAGTTCGCCGCCATCCGCGAGAACCTTGGTCGCGAGATCCTGCACGGCAAGCTTGAGCGCGACGGCGAGGCTTTCGGCGCGACACTGCCCGATTTCGTCACGCCGGATTTCGTGCGTGATGAGGTGGCGCGCGGACGCGCAATCATTCCCGCCAACATCAACCATCCCGAGAGCGAGCCGATGATCATCGGTCGCAATTTCCTGGTCAAGATCAACGCCAACATCGGCAACTCCGCCGTCACATCGTCGATGGCTGAAGAGGTCGAAAAAATGGTGTGGGCGATCCGCTGGGGCGCAGACACGGTGATGGACCTGTCGACCGGTCGCAACATCCACAACATCCGCGACTGGATCGTCCGCAACGCGCCGGTTCCGATCGGCACGGTGCCGCTCTATCAGGCGCTCGAAAAGGTCGGCGGCATCGCCGAGGACCTGACCTGGGAGGTCTACCGCGACATGCTGATCGAACAGGCCGAACAGGGCGTCGACTATTTCACCATCCATGCGGGCGTGCGGCTGCACTACATCCCGCTGACCGTTGACCGGGTCACTGGCATCGTCTCGCGCGGTGGCTCGATCATGGCCAAATGGTGCCTGCATCATCACCGGGAAAGCTTCCTCTACGAACATTTCGCCGAGATCTGCGACATTTGCCGCGCCTATGACGTGTCCTTTTCGCTGGGCGACGGCCTTCGTCCTGGCTCGATCGCCGACGCCAATGACGCAGCACAATTCGCCGAGCTGGAGACGCTCGGCGAGCTGACACAGATCGCCTGGGCGAAGGATTGCCAGGTAATGATCGAAGGCCCCGGCCACGTGCCGATGCACAAGGTCAAGGAGAACATGGACAAGCAGCTCGCCGTCTGCGGCGAGGCGCCGTTCTATACGCTTGGGCCGCTGACGACCGACATCGCGCCGGGCTACGACCACATCACCTCCGGCATCGGCGCGGCGATGATCGGTTGGTTCGGCACCGCCATGCTCTGCTACGTCACGCCCAAGGAGCATCTCGGCCTTCCCGATCGCAACGACGTCAAGATCGGCGTGATCACCTACAAGATAGCCGCCCATGCCGCCGACCTGGCAAAAGGTCATCCGGCGGCGAAAGTCAGGGATGATGCCCTTTCCCGCGCGCGCTTCGAATTCCGCTGGAAGGACCAGTTCAACCTGTCGCTCGATCCCGAAACCGCGCGGTCCTTCCACGATCAGACCTTGCCCAAGGAGGCGCACAAGCTGGCGCATTTCTGCTCGATGTGCGGGCCGAAATTCTGCTCGATGCGAATTTCCCACGACATCCGCACCGAAGCGCAGAAGGAGGGCATGGCGGCGATGGTGGCGAAATACCGCGAGGGCGGCGATCTCTACCTGCCGGCGGACGAGACCGGCGCACCGCTCATACCTCAGCCACGTGAGCCATCATGAAGGTGCTGGTCAAAGGGGCCGGCGTTGCCGGCCTCACCGCCGCCTTCGAGCTCGCCGCACGCGGCGCGGCGGTTTCCGTTGCCGAGACAAGGCCTGGCCTTGGGGGCAATGCGTCGTGGTTCGCCGGCGGCATGTTGGCGCCATGGTGCGAGCGCGAAAGCGCCGAGCAGCCGGTGCTGGATCTCGGGCGCGGTGCCGCCGACTGGTGGGATGCCGCAACCCCCGGCCAGGTGACGCGGGCCGGAACGCTGGTCGTGGCCGCGCCGCGCGATGCGGGCGAGATCGACCGCTTCGCCAGCCGCACCTCGGGCCATCGGCGTGTCGATGAAGACGAAATTGCGCTCCTGGAGCCCGACCTCGCCGGCCGCTTCCGGCGCGGATTGCTCTTCTCCGACGAGGCGCATCTCGACCCGCGTCAGGCGATGGCAGCGCTTCATGACAAGCTCGCAGCCATGGGTGTCGAGTTTCACTTCGGCACCGAGGTCTGGCATGTTTTTGGTTTCGATCATCAGATCGACTGCACGGGAATGGCAGCCATCGATGACCGGCTACGTGGCGTTCGCGGCGAAATGCTGATCCTGCGCACGCCCGACATCTCGCTGTCGCGCCCGGTCCGGCTGCTTCATCCGCGCTTTCCGCTCTATGTGGTGCCGCGCACCGGCCAGTGTTTCATGGTCGGTGCGACCATGATCGAGAGCGGGTCCGCCGAGCCGGCCACGGTGCGTTCGATGATGGAGCTTCTGGGTGCCGCCTATGCCCTCCATCCGGCATTCGGCGAGGCCGGGATCGTTGAAACCGGTGTCGGCGTCCGTCCTGCTTTTCCCGACAATCTGCCGCGTGTCGAGGCACATGGAAGCACCGTCGCAGTCAACGGGCTTTATCGCCATGGCTTTCTTCTCGCCCCTGCCATGGCGCGCCAGGCGGCCGACCTGGTCTTCCATCAAGACGGAACGAAGGAGCTTGCTCATGAAACTGACGGTCAACGGCAAAGTGCATGAGGTTGCAGCCACCACGCTGGCCGAGCTGCTTGCGGCGCTCGACTATGAAGGCGATTGGCTGGCAACGGCCGTCAACAGCGAACTCGTGCACAAAGCCAACCGGGCGGAATTCCGGTTGAGCGACGGCGACCGGATCGAAATCCTCTCACCGATGCAGGGAGGCTAGGCCATGTTCGATCTTCTCGGAACGTCGCTTGCCTCCCGCCTGCTTCTCGGCACCGCTCAATATCCATCGCCGGCCATCCTTGCCGAGGCCGTCAAGGCGTCGGGCGCTTCGGCGGTAACCGTCTCGTTACGCCGTGAGATGGCAGGCGGCAGGGCCGGCGAACAATTCTGGTCGTTGATCCGCTCGCTCGGCGTCAGAATCCTGCCCAACACTGCCGGCTGCCACTCCGTCAAGGAAGCGGTCACGACCGCGAAGATGGCGCGCGAAGTTTTCGGCACCAACTGGATCAAGCTCGAAGTGATCGGCAACCACGACACGCTGCAGCCGGACGTGTTCGGGCTGGTCGAGGCCGCCCGCATCCTGTGCGAGGACGGTTTTGATGTATTCCCCTATACCACCGACGATCTTGTCGTCGCCGAGCGACTGCTGGAGGCGGGCTGCCAGGTTCTGATGCCGTGGTGTGCACCGATCGGTTCCGCCCTCGGGCCGATCAACATTCCGGCGCTGCGCTCGATGCGCGCACATTTCCCAGGCGTTCCGCTGATCGTGGATGCGGGGCTCGGACGGCCGTCGCACGCGGCAACCGTCATGGAGCTCGGCTTTGACGCCGTACTCCTGAACACCGCAGTCGCCAAGGCGGCCGATCCGGTCGGCATGGCGCGTGCGTTCGGCAAGGCGGTCGAGGCCGGTCGTGAAGCTTTCAACTCGGGAATGCTCGAACCGCAGGACGTCGCCGTGCCGTCGACGCCGACAATTGGCAGGGCAGTTTTTTCATGAAGCTCGACCCCTTCTACCTGATCGTCGACAGCGCCGCCTGGATCGAACGGCTGGTGCCGCTTGGCGTCAAGCTGGTTCAGTTGCGCATCAAGGATAGGGACGAGGCCACGTTGCGGACGGAAATCCGCCGCGCGAACGGCGTCTGCGCGGTCCATGGTTGCCAACTGATCGTCAACGACCATTGGCGGCTCGCCATTGAGGAAGGCTGCGACTTCGTCCATCTCGGCCAAGAGGATTTGGCTGCGGCCGACCTGCTGGCGATTAAGTACCCCGGATTGAAGCTTGGGCTCAGCACGCACGATCATCTCGAACTGGAAACGGCCATCGCTGCCGAGCCCGACTATATCGCGCTCGGCCCCATCTATCCCACCGTCCTGAAGCAGATGAAATGGGCGCCGCAAGGGCTCGAGCGGATCAGCGAGTGGAAGCATCGGGTGGCGCCGATCCCATTGGTCTCCATCGGCGGCCTCAACCCCGACCGGCTCGACGGTGTCTTCGAGGCTGGTGCGGACAGCGCCGCGGTGGTCACCGACATCACCTTGAATGCCGATCCCGAAGCGCGCACGCGAGAATGGATCGAAAAGACAAAGCCATGGCGCTGAGGCGAGAACCGCATGTGCTCGTGGTCGGCGGATCAGACTCCAGCGGTGGGGCTGGAATTGCACGCGATATCGAGACGATCTCTTCCATTGGCGTGCGCACCTGCCTCGCTGTCACCGCGCTCACAGTGCAAACGCACGACGCCGTACTGGAAATCCTTCATTCGCCACCAAGCCTGGTGGCTGATCAGATGCGCGCCGCGCTGCAGGCCAACGAAGTGGCGGCAATCAAGATCGGCATGCTCGGAACAGCCGAGACCATCGCTGCGGTTGCCGCCGTACTGCGCGAAAATCGACAGGTGCCGGCAGTACTCGATCCAGTGCTGGCCTCCACCTCAGGCCGGGCGCTCTTACAGGCAGCCGCTATCGCTGTCATGAAGCGCGATCTGATGCCGCTTTGCTGCCTTGTCACGCCCAACCTTCCCGAACTGGCGCACCTTATTGGCCCCGAACTGGCAGTGGATGAGGACGATGCGCTCCGACAAGGACAAAGACTGTTGGCCGCCGGCCCTCAGGCCCTGCTGATCAAGGGTGGGCATGCCTCGGGACTCCGATCGACCGATATTTTATTACGCTCCGATCATGAACCCATCCACGTCGATACACCGCGCCTTGCCACATCAATGCGCGGAACAGGTTGCATACTGGCCAGCGCGATTGCGGCGCATCTGGCGAAGGCGAAGCCGCTTGAAGACTGCGTGCGCGAAAGCAAGCGGGTTGTCTTCGCCACGTTTCAGAGGAATGGAGCAGAATGAACCCGGCTATGCGGTACAAGCAGCTTTGGCCGCTAGTATGCTGGATCCTGAGCGTCTTGCTCGCTGGCGCAAACTCTTAGACGAAAATCGCAACAACACGGCGGTTCGAACCGGACCTCGTGGAAGCAATTCGGCCGCGGTCGCAGCGATCATTCATGAAGGAGGAGAGCTGGTCCTCTTGTTTCGAGGGGATCGGCAGCTCGTAGTTCGCAGTTTCGTTCAGTCCGGGGAGTCGGAGTGGATTCGAACGGCGTGACCGCCCAACCCAAATTAGAGAAAGTGGTGCGGGTGGCAGCGTGAACCTGCGACCCCATCGTCCCGAACGATGTGCGCTACCAGCAAAGCCGCAGCTTTTTGGGCCCGATCGTCACGCTTGCTTCGCAATGATCGCGTTTCCTTTCGAGCTTTGGGTGGGAAACATAGGGCCCCCCCTGCCGAGTTCATGTTTCATTGTCATCTGTCCTGAGACCGATTTCGTCGCCTCGGCGGCGACCTGCTTCTTGGCGATCTTCTCGGCGGCGTCTGCCTGGAAGTCGGGATGATGGTGGCCATAAGTATCGATCAGGACATCCACGGTGATGCCCAGAAAGCCCGCCGCCTGCCACATGTCGGCGCCGGCCCGCATCAGCCAGGTCGCAGCGGTGTGGCGAAGCGTGTGCGAAGTGACGTCGGGACCGAGGCCGGCTGCCTCGCGAGCTCTCCTGAAGCTCTTCTTTACCGACACCACCGGCTTTCCATTCCATTCCACGACAAAATCTTGCGATATTTTTCGGCCGATATTTGCGCTTTTGCCGCGCGCCTTGGTTCTGATATCGAGATCCGTGCACGCCCAGCGGCGGAGGTGAGCCAATAGCCGGTCCGGCAGGCGCACGGGCGGCTGGCGTTTTTTGGTCTTCTTTGCGCCATCGGCACGGCGGTAAAAGATGCCGCGGTCAAGGTCCACATAACCACGCCCTTTGGTTGGACGGACGGCGGCGCCGCAGACTGCGGCAGAGCGTGTTCCTGTATAAAGCGCGACAAGCATGAAGCGGGCGAGGTGTCGTCCGGTACGCCGGCCGCTCTCCTGGCCCTTCCATTTCTGCTTCATACGCCAAGCTGCCCAGATGAGAGCGGCCGCTTCACTGCGCGTCAACCAGCGCTCGCGTGCACCAGCCTTGTCGGGCAGGACAATCGTCGGTGCGGCAGTCGTGTAACCTTCCCTGCGATAGTAGTTGATGGCTGCACGAAAATCCTCGAGTTGGCGGCGCGCAACGGCTTCTGTGGGACAGGACGCGGCGTAGTCGCGGCAGAGTTTGCCGTTAATAGCGGCGAGGGTCTTTTCACCGAAGAAATCGAGGATGTTGTCCAGCCGAGCCGCCGTCTCTTCCGGCGCGGCATGCTTCGGTGCAACCTCTCTCAGGTAGACGCTGACGACATCGGCTATCAAGACATCTTCGGCACCGCGCGCTCGGTGGTACTTGCTGGCGATGTAGACCGCGAGCGCCTTTTCAGCTTCAGGTCCTGGATGGCCCTTTTCGCCGCTGCCAGCGCTGATGAACGTTGTTCGATCGCGGATAAACCATCCAGCTTTGTTTCGGAGTGTTCCGTCCTTTTTCCAGCTTTCGCCGCGCCAGACGAGGCGTGGCCCTTTCGACGCCCGCGGCATAGTTCCCTCATTCTGGTGATCGCCAGCAAGGTGACGTACTCCTTTCCTGCGATTAGCTCGGTTTCAAGTCCGCCGGCGTCACGTTCCTTGCGTAGGCCTGCTGCGCACATCGAGCCATCGGGAAAGGCAATTCGTGCTGCAATCGCGACGCGCAGGGGCGTGGTCTCGTCGAATTGGTCGGGGATTTTCAAAACGGAGCCCTCAGCCAATCTCTATGGTCCGATAGTTTCGCTCGGAAACAGACGGATCGCGGTTCGCATTGAGCACACTTTTCTGTCTCGCCATTCCGGATGCCCTGCCGCACGATCTTTTCTCTGAATATACGGCTGCGAAAAGCGCCGACTGGAGCGCCTGCGGCAAAGATGCTCCTTTGACCTGCTAATCGGAACGGTTGCGCTGACGCGCACTCCACGAGCCTTTCGGCTGGCTCCCCACTTCCGTGGCCGGTGGAACCGCTCCTGACTGGCTTCGGCTGTCTGTGCGGCTTCCGTTTTCATGGACTCACTGCCGGGTCGCTTGGGCCTACTCCCGTGCGCCCGGCTTAGTGGGTTCTGCTGATCGCCTCACGCTGCGGTTTCGAATGGTGTCTTCCACCTCGGAGTTGGTCGGCAACCGAAATCTTCATTTGAGTTCATAAAGTTGGAGGGCCGCGCTTGGCGCACTGACGGGTTGAAGGCTGGGAGAGAGGCTCCCGGCGCCCGGCGCGGAGACTCGCAATGACCAAGCATCGGCACCAAGCTGCCCCGACGCGGGCCAGCGTATATGAGGACATCACCAGCAAGATCATCGGCGAGCTGGAGGCCGGTCGGCTGCCCTGGGTTCAGCCATGGGGAATGGCAGCTGCGAAGGCGCCGCTCGCCATGCCGAAGAACGCCGCCACCGACCGGCAATACTCTGGAATCAATGTCCTGATCCTCTGGGGTTCGGTGATCGAGCAGGGCTTTTCAGGACAGAGCTGGCTGACCTTCCGCCAGGCGCTCGCGCTTGGCGGTAGCGTCCGCAAGGGTGAGCATGGAACGACAGTCGTCTACGCCCATCGGTTCGTGCCCGACGACGAGAAAAAGCGTACCCGCGAAACCGGCGAGCAAGCCCGATCGATCCCATTCCTCAAACGCTTCACGGTGTTCAACGCCGCGCAGTGCGACGGGCTGCCCGACGATGTTGCGATGGCCACGCACCCGCCCCTACCCGGCCTGATCGAGCCGAAGGTCGAGAGGCTGATCAAGCAGACGGGGATCGATTTCCGGGTTGGTGGCAGCCGCGCCTTCTACGCTCCGGCCCACGATTATGTGCGGGTCCCGCCACCCCAAGCCTACTTCGAGCCGATCAATTGGCACCGGACCGCCCTGCATGAACTCGGGCACGCCACCGGTCATGCCTCACGCCTCAACCGGGATTTGTCTGGTTCCTTCGGCACCAAGAAGTATGCCTTCGAAGAGCTGGTTGCCGAGATATGTGCGGCTTTCTGTTGCGCCTCGCTGGGCATCACGCCGACCGTGCGTCACGCCGACTATATCGGCTCGTGGCTGGAGGTGCTGCGCGAGGATAACCGTGCGATCGTTCGCGCCGCCTCTCTGGCAAGCAGGGCTGCGGATTATCTCTTGGGTTTTTTGCCGGACAAAGTGGCCGCTGACGACGATCGGCGGGAGGCAGCGTAATGGCCGCCCGCTTCCAGTTCGGCGTCTTCCTGCGGATGCGTTCATGACCGAAGTCTGCCTCGATGCCGGACCCCGCTGCGGCGAAGTCGTTGCAGAGCGCCAGGACCGACCTGCTGCTCCGCGACAAGTGTCGCGTGGCTGCGAGCACATCAGAGGGCGAGGAGTGACGGAATTCTCATGACGGGTTTGGAGGTCGAGAGAGAGGCTCTCGGCCGCCCGTCGCGGAGTACATCCCGATGGCTACTGCCGTTCAGAAGATCACCCTGTCGTCCTCGCGCGACATTCCGTTCAACAAGCTGGTGCTCTCCCAGTCCAATGTCCGGCGCGTCAAGGTCGGCATCTCGATCGAGGATCTTGCGGCCTCGATCGCCCGCCGCGGCTTGATCCAGAGCCTCAGCGTCTTGCCCGTCGTCGACAGCGACGGTAACGAGACTGGCATGTTTGAGGTGCCTGCCGGAGGCCGGCGCTTCCGCGCGCTTGAGCTGCTGGTGAAGCAAAAGCGCCTCGCCAAGACCGCCCTCGTGCCCTGTGTCGTGCGCGCCCGTCACAGCGCGATCGTTGCCGAGGAGGTGTCGCTCGCCGAGAACATTGAGCGAGCGCCGCTGCACCCGCTCGATCAGTTTCGCGCCTTCCAGGACATGCGCCAAAAAGGCATGAGCGAGGAGGAGATTGCCGCAGCCTTCTTCGTGCCGGTCAACGTTGTTAAGCAACGGCTTAGGCTGGCTTCTGTCTCCCCAGTGCTGCTCGATGTGTATGCCGATGACGGGATGACGCTGGAGCAACTCATGGCTTTCACGGTCTCTGAAGACCGCGCTCGCCAGGAGCAGATCTGGGAGGCAATCAGGGATGCCTGGTCGAAAGAGCCCTATCAAATCCGGCGCATGCTGACCGAAACGACGGTGCGCGCCTCCGACAAGCGCGCCGTCTTCGTGGGGACCGACGCCTATGAGGCCGCGGGTGGTATCGTCATGCACGACCTGTTCCAGTCGGATGACGGCGGCTGGCTGCAGGATGCAGCGCTGCTGGACCGCCTGGTCACAGAGAAGCTCAAGGCGGTTGCCCAGGAAGTTGCAGCCGAGGGTTGGAAGTGGGTCGAGGTCGCCATCAGCTTCCCCTACGACGCAACGCGTGGGCTGTATCATCTGCAGAGTGATCCGCTCGATCTCTCTGCCGAGGAGCAGGCTACCATCGATGCCCTCAACGCCGAGCATGCCAAGCTTGAAACCGAATATGAGGGTGCTGACGAGCTGCCCGAAGACGTCGATCAGCGACTCGGTGAAATCGAGACCGCGCTCGCCAATTTCGACAAGCGCCCAAGGCAATTCGATCCGGCCGACATCGCCGTCGCCGGCGCGTTCGTCAGCATCGACACTGACGGCTCACTCTCGGTCGACCGCGGCTTTCTCCGGCCTGAGGACGTGCCGCTGATGTCATTTGACGGCGCGAATGAATCGAAAAGGGACGGCAGGTCCGGAGCTGCCGACAGCTCGTCGGTGCACCGTGCCGTTGTCACCATTGGCGGCCAGGCTGTCGAGTGCGAGGAAGACGAGGACGATGCGGTCAAGCCCCTGCCGGACCGACTGATGACAGAGTTGACCGCACACCGGACACTGGCGTTGCGCGATGCGGTTGCCGGCAACCCTCACGTCGCCATGACAGCGCTCTTGCACAAGCTGGTCACTGACACGTTCCAGCACCGCACCACGAACGGGTGCCTGGAGGCCTCGATCCGTCACGTCTTCTTCCCTCTGCAGGCAGGTGACCTGAAGGACAGCCCCTCGGCGAAATCGGTGGCCGAACGCCATGAGGGCTGGAAATCGGACCTGCCGACCGAGGACGATGCACTTTGGGACTGGATCGCCTCACTTGATGAGACCAGCCGCGCGGCGTTGCTCGCCCATTGCGTCAGCTACGGCGTGAACGCGCTCCACGAGAAAGGCGACCGCTATGGCGGCGCTGTCTCGGCACACGGCGTTCGGCAGCGGATCGCGCAAGCTGATCGACTGGCACGCGCGGTCGGTCTCGATATGGTTGACGCCGGCTGGACACCGACAGTCGAAAACTATCTCGGCCGCATCACCAAGTCCCGCATTCTCGAGGCGGTGCGAGAGGCGAAGGGCGAACAGGCCGCGCAGCTAATCGAGCATCTGAAAAAGGGAGATATGGCGAAGAAAGCCGAGCGCTTGCTGACCGATAGTGGCTGGCTGCCCGAGCCGCTGCGCCTGGTCGACCTCGACGGCAGCGCTGGCGCTGATAACGGCGCCGGCACCGACGGCTATGGGGAAGAGCTGCCCGAATTCCTCTCAGACGACGATGCGCAGATTGAAGACAGCGAACCGCACATGGCCGCTGAATAGATCGCCTCGCGCGGAGCGGGTTCGGCCCGCTCCGCGCCCTTTCCTACCGCTGCCGGACGCTCACTTTCTCAGACACGGGCAAAGCTAATTGGCCGCTTCAGCCGCGTCCTTCTCGCTCGGCGGCTGCTGCCCCGCCGTCCCCACTGCGTGCCAAGATATCGCCCCGGGCTGCCAACCGCGTTGCCGCTGTCGTCGTTGGGCTGACGGCGGGTAGCGGCGCAGCGCCTGGATCGAAGAAGGATCGTTATCGGCAGGACCGCAGTCCAGAGGGGAGAGGCCGGCCAGGGCGGATTTGAGCCGGATTGGTCGAGAGAGAGGGCCGCCCGGTTCATTCCCGTTCCGCTCTCCTCGAGGTTTTCTCCATGTTTGATGTTTCTTCGAAGACTGCCGCTCCGGCAGTGCCGCTTCCGCTTGTCTCATCCCCGGCTGTCGAACCAGCTGCCGCCATCCACAGCGCGGCGCAGTTTCTTCTGCCCCATCTCGAACGCGGTCAGCGCGTCGACGTCTCGAGCCTTCGCTCGGCCATGGAAGCTGCCTTCGGTGCCTCCGATGCGTCCGGCGCATGGGACTGGAAATCAGCCTATGACGCTTGCGAAGTCGCGACGGTGCTGTTCCTGCGCAAATACGGAAAGTCGCTTTTCCGCAAAGCCGGTTCTGCGGCCGCCGCACTTCCGATGCTGGGCAAGATCGCCGGCCTGTTCCCAACTCACACGCGCCGCTCCGAAGAGACCGAAGCGCTTCAGCAGTTCAGCACCCCCATTCCGCTCGGTCTGGCGGCCGTTACTGCCGCGGCAATCACCCCTGCCGACCGCGTGCTTGAGCCCTCCGCCGGCACCGGGTTACTTGCTATTCTGGCCGAGATCAGCGGCAGCACGTTGCTGCTCAACGAACTGGCCGAGGCCCGCGCCGGGCTTCTCTCATTGCTCTTTCCGGCCATCCCCGTCACTCGCTTCAACGCAGCGCAGATCGATGATTATCTCGATCCCGGCATTGCACCAAGCGTCGTGCTGATGAACCCGCCGTTCTCGGTGCTTGCTAACGTCAGCGGCCGCGTGTCCGACGCTGCCTATCGTCACGTCGCCTCTGCGCTGGCCCGGCTCGCCGAGGGCGGGCGGCTTGTCGCAATCACTGGCGCAAATTTTTCCCCAGAGCTGCCCATCTGGCGCGAGTCCTTCGTCAGGCTCCAGGAGCGCGGTCGCGTCGTGTTCACCGCCGCGATCGACGGCGCCGTCTACGCCAGGCATGGCACCACCGTCGAGACCCGGCTGACCGTCATCGACAAACTGCCGGCCGACAAACGAGGCACCCTTCCAGCATCGGCCGGCATGGCGCCCGATGTCGCCACACTGATCGCCTGGATTGACAAGCATGTTCCCGCGCGACTGCCGGTCAGCGCTTCGGCTTTCGTGCCCGCCGTCAAGGCGACGGGGCCCACCGCGCGCGGCGTGCGCGGCTATCTCGCCAGATCCGCCGGTCCCACTCCGGTGCGCAGCCTTGCCGAGCCGGAAGGCACCGCGCTTGCTTACGAGACATTGGACTGGACGCCTGCCGAAAGTAGGCGCATCACCGATGGCATCTATGAGGAGTACGGGTTGCAGGCGATCCGCATTCCGGGCGCCCATCCGCATCCGACCAAGCTGGTCCAATCGGCGGCAATGGCATCCGTTGCCCCGCCGAAGCCGAGCTACCGGCCGATTCTTCCTGCCAAGGTTGTCAGCGACGGCCTCTTGTCCGACGCGCAGCTAGAAACAGTCATCTATGCCGGCGAGGCCCATTCGGAGTTCCTCACCGGTTCCTGGACGGTGGACGACACCTCCGACCTTGTCTCTGCCGCGCGCGACGATGCCGCGCACGCCGTGCGATTCCGCCGGGGCTTCATGCTCGGCGACGGGACGGGCGCCGGCAAGGGCCGCCAGTCAGCAGGCATCATCCTGGACAGTTGGATGCAGGGCCGCCGCAAGGCGATGTGGATCTCCAAATCCGACAAGCTGATCGAAGACGCCCAGCGCGACTGGTCTGCTCTCGGCATGGAGCGCCTGCTGGTCACGCCGCTGTTGCGGTTCCCGCGGGGCAAGGCCATCCGCCTCGATCAAGGGGTCCTATTCACCACCTACGCCACGCTGCGCTCCGACGAACGCGGTGAGAAGATCTCGCGCGTGCGGCAGATCGTCGAATGGTTGGGCACCGACTTCGACGGAGTGATCATTTTCGACGAGAGCCACGCTATGCAGAACGCGGCAGGCGGGAAGGGAGAACGCGGCGACGTCGCCGCCTCACAGCAGGGACGCGCCGGGCTCCGCCTCCAAAACGCCCTGCCGAACGCCCGCGTCGTCTATGTCTCGGCGACGGGAGCAACCACCGTCCACAACCTCGCCTACGCGCAGCGTTTGGGCCTGTGGGGTGGCGACGATTTGCCCTTTGCGACCAGGGCCGAATTTGTCGAGACGATCGAGGCTGGCGGCGTTGCCGCCATGGAAGTGCTGGCCCGAGACCTCCGCGCAATCGGTCTCTATACGGCCCGATCGCTCTCGTACGATGGTGTCGAATACGAGCTGGTCGAGCACCAGCTTACCTCCGAGCAGACCCGCATCTACGACGCCTATGCCGGAGCGTTTAGCGTCATTCATAACAATCTCGACGCCGCGATGCGGGCCGCCAACGTCACAGGCGAGACCGGGACACTGAACCGTCAGGCAAAGTCGGCTGCACGTTCGGCTTTCGAGAGCACGAAACAGCGCTTTTTCGGCCATTTGCTCACCGGCATGAAGACGCCGACCCTGATACGCTCGATCGAGCGCGATCTCCATCAAGGCCATGCCGCCGTCATCCAGATCGTCTCGACCGGCGAGGCGCTGATGGAACGGCGCCTCGCGGAAATTCCAACCGAGGAATGGAACGACGTTCGCGTCGACATCACGCCGCGCGAATATGTCCTCTCGTATCTGCAGCATTCCTTCCCCGTGCAACTCTACGAGCCGTTCACCGACAGCGAAGGCAATTTGTCGTCACGTCCGGTCTATCGTGACGGCCAGCCCGTCGAGAGCCGCGAAGCGGTCGCCCGCCGCGATCACCTCATCGAGCAACTCGCTTCACTCGCCCCCGTCCCGGGGGCACTCGATCAGATCGTACAGCGCTTCGGCACCGACCTCGTAGCGGAAGTGACAGGCCGGTCGCGCCGCATCGTGCGCAAGACCAGCACTCGAGGCATCGATCGCCTTGTCGTCGAAAACCGCGCCGGATCGGCCAATCTCGCCGAGGCACAGGCATTCATGGATGACTGCAAGCGCATATTGGTGTTTTCCGACGCCGGTGGCACTGGCCGCAGCTATCACGCTGATCTCACTGCGAAGAACCGCCGCCTTCGAGTTCACTATCTGCTCGAGCCGGGCTGGAGGGCCGATGCCGCCATCCAGGGCTTGGGGCGCACCAACCGCACGAACCAGGCGCAGCCGCCGCTGTTCCGGCCGGTTGCGACCGATGTGAAGGCTGAGAAGCGCTTTCTCTCGACGATAGCCCGGCGCCTCGACACATTGGGCGCCATTACGCGCGGCCAGCGCCAGACCGGCGGCCAGGGCCTATTTCGCCCTGAGGACAATCTGGAGTCGCACTATGCCCGCGACGCGCTGCGGCAGCTTTACCTGCTGCTGGTTCGCGGCAAGGTGGACGGCTGCTCACTCCAGATGTTCGAGGAAGCGACCGGCCTAACACTGACGGATTCCACCGGCATCAAGGACGAGCTGCCGCCGATCACGACCTTCCTCAATCGGCTGCTGGCGCTTACCATCCCGCTTCAAACCGCCCTGTTTACGGCCTTCGAGCAATTGCTGAATGCGAAAATCGAGGGCGCCATCGCCTCCGGTGCCTACGACATCGGCTTGGAAACACTGCGTGCGGAGAGCTTCGTCGTCACCGAGCGACGCGTCATCCATGTCCATGCCGCCACCGGTGCGGAAACGCGACTGCTGACCATCGCCCAGCGCAAGCGCAACCGACCCGTTTCACTTGCCGATGCCCTTGCTCAGCTTCACGATCCCCGCGCGAAGCTCCTGGTCAACAACCGATCCGGCCGCGCCGCCGTACAGGTGCCAGCGCCAGCGCTGATGCTCGACAACGGCGAGATCGAATGGCGAGTCCGGCTGATCCGGCCGATGGAGCACCATCAGGCCTCATTGAAGATGATGGCGGAGAGCCACTGGGTTGAGGCTGAGCAGGCTGCATTCGCTGACGCCTGGAGTGCCGAGACGGCTGACGTGCCCGAATTCACGGACAGCACTATCCATGTCGTTGCCGGCATGCTGCTGCCGATCTGGAAGCGTCTGCCCAGGGAATTCTCACGTGTGTACCGGCTCCAGACTGACGATGGCGAGCGCATCATCGGTCGTCAGGTCCCGCCAGCATGGATCGCGGGCGCACTGGCAACAAGCTCGCCTTCGATCACAGCCAGTGATGCTTTCGTTGCGCTTCTGGGCGGTCGAACGATCCTCGACCTCGTCGATGGTCTGCAGCTTCGGCGCAGCCGCCTCATGGGCGTCAGCCGAATCGAGCTGACGGGCTTCAACGACACAATGCGTGACCGTCTTTCGGCTTACGGCCTCTTCCGAGAGATCATCTCCTGGAAGCTGCGCATGTTCGTGCCCGCCGACGCATCTGGACCCGCAATTCTGGGCAAGTTGCTGAAGGGTTATCCAGTCCAGCGCATCGACACGCGGGAGGATGCGTGATGGCCCGCCACGATGCGTCAGAACTGGCGCACCGCCTCGGCCGGCACGCTGAGGCGGTTTGTCGCTACTATCTTTCGAACGGGCATCGCGAGGGCCGCTACTGGCTTGTCGGCGATGTGCAAAACACGCCGGGCCGCTCAATGTTCGTGCGGCTCGTCGGGTCAGCGAACGGAAAAGGAGCCGCCGGCAAGTGGGCCGATGCGGCGACTGGCGAGCATGGCGACCTTCTAGACGTCATTCGCGAAAGCCGCGGCTTCAGCAACTTCAAGGACGTTGCGAATGAAGCAATGACGTTTCTCGGCTTGCCGCATCCCGAACCAGAGCAGATTTCTCCCCGGCCGAAATCGGTAGACACGCCATCCGGATCATCGGAAGCAGCGCGTCGGCTGTTTGCGATGTCGCAGCCGATTGCGGGTACGGTCGTAGAGGCGTATCTGCGCAACCGCAGCATTGCCGCTTTGCACGGGACCGAAAGCCTGCGTTTTCACCCGCGCTGCTACTACCGGCCCCACGAACATGCGCCGACTGAGACCTGGCCGGCGATGATCGCTTCCGTCACCGATCTCGACGGCCATTTGACTGGCGCACATCGCACCTGGCTTGATCCTTCCGGCAGGGGCAAGGCACCGGTCGGTACGCCGAAGCGCGCGATGGGCGATCTTCTCGGTCACGCGGTTCGCTTTGGCCTGCCGGGCGACGTCATGGCGGGCGGCGAAGGCATCGAGACCGTCTTGTCGCTTCGGTGCATCCTGCCCGATATGGCTATGGCAGCGGCACTCTCGGCAGCCCATCTCGCTGCCATGCTGTTCCCCCTCACGCTGAGACGGCTCTACATCGTGCGCGATGCCGATCCAGCCGGCGACAGCGCGCGTGACACCTTGATCAAAAGAGCGAATGCTGCCGGGATTGAGGCGATCGTGCTCTCGCCGGCACTTGGAGACTTCAACGAAGATCTCTGTACGCTTGGCGTGGATGATCTTCGAGCACGCGCGCGTGTCCAGCTCGCCCCGCAGGACATCGCCCGTTTCATGGCAGTGGCGGGATAATTCGAAACGAACAACCTGTCCGCTGTCGCTTGCATCGCTCGAATGCCCCCCGAAGTCGGAGAGAACCGCGCCTGCGGGCCTTCGAGAGGGCGATCGGCCAGCAAACGACCCGGACCCGCAATGTCTTCGGCCGACTATTTTCCGGCGCGCTCCCAAGGGAGCGCTTTCCATCGCGAAGCAAAATAGCCGGCCTTCCCCCTCCTCCGCTGACACTCCGGCCCTTCGCTTCGCTGCGGGTGCAGGTCCGTCCCGTCCGCCGGCTTCCGTCGCCATGAAGGCCGCGAGGTCGCGGTCCAACCGGCGGAGCATCTAATGAGCGAGCATGACGACTACGAACCACAGCACTCGTCTTCACCCATCGACCAAGTCCTCACCGAACTCCAGCTCTATGGCTACCGACCCTTCGCAGATGAGCCTGATCCTCGACCGCTTCCAGAGGGGCACTGCGTCGCCGTCGCGATCGCTGACATCTTCGACGCCCTCATCGTGGCACTGCAAGACAGTCGCCTCGAGCCCGATCTCGACGATCTTCTGTGGTCGACCGTCAACATCTTTCACCGCGCCGCAGATCGAATCGAGCGCGAACTCGACCACAACGAGCAGGCGCAACGCCGCAGCCAGCGTGAGCAAGACGGCAGCGAAGTGAAATCCGTCGAGCTGGAACACCTGACAGCCGAAGGGCAGACGCTGATCGAACGCCAATGCGCCTTCGAACTGATGCGTGATCAGGCCGCGGAGCACTACGAGCGCCACACCGGATCAAGTTGGCGACCGCGCAGCGGATCGATGGTCAACCACCGCAACCTGACCTCTGCGCTGATCGACAGCCGCGACTTTCTCAGCGCCAAGAAACGCGCCTCGCAGGAAGTCCTTCTGCCACCTGGCCCGAAAATCGCCTTCACCGCTGGGCTCGACTTCAATGACCACCAGCTGATCTGGGCCAAGCTCGACCAGGTCCACGCCCGGCATCCAGACATGGTCTTGATGCACGGGAAATCGCCGAAGGGTGGCGAAAAGATCGCCTCCTGTTGGGCAGACCATCGCAAGGTACCCCAAATCGGCTTTGCCCCTGATTGGACAAAGCATGCCAAAGCCGCCCCGTTCAAGCGCAATGACGCAATGCTGGAGTTGCTGCCGATAGGCGTCATCGTCTTTCCCGGGACCGGAATTCAGGACAATCTTGCTGACAAGGCAAAAAAGCTCGGCATCCCAGTCCTCGACTTCCGCCCCAAGGGAGGCGGCGCGTAAGCGCTGCCCGCCCCTACCCTTTTTTCGATTGTACGATACGGCCGCGATGGGGCAGCGCGGCGCCGCCCGTCTTATGCGATACTCAAGTCCGCGCCCTAGCAAAGGCGCGCGACGCCGTCACGCTTGCCGTCAACGTTTCAGCTGCGTCGCAGCTGGCATCACAGCTGCGAATAACGACGCCTGTTCAACCGAACAGGGGCTGGATCTGGGCGAACTCACCGAACAACCGGCGTGGGCAGGATGCTTGTTTCTGACCGGCCGTCGCATTGTTAGCGTTGTCGCTGACACGGCATGGCGCGACGCACAGCTCGAATCCACCACGGCGTGCCGTCTCGTTCCAAAGATCGCGGATATCCGGCGATGCACGTCAGCCGTGACTTGAGCCGTGTCTTAAGCGCGGTGCTGACAACAGCTTGCGACTCGCGATGCCTGTACAGAGGAGCATCGACGCCGCTGATCGTCGTAGCCGGGATTTCGCCAGCGACGGTATCGCCAGGTTCTCCGTTGATGTCTCTATCTGGTGGGCCGCTCCAAACGGCCTCTTTAATGGGCTGATCTGGCCGAAGGTCGGCTGCGCCTCGATCGCCTAAGCCGCAATGGCGCCGATCGACTTTCTTCCCCTGCCGGCTACGCCGTCATTCCTCGCCAAACAACAAAGTCGCCTGGCTGCCATCCTCCGCTGGCGCTGCGGTCGCAAGCGATGCGGCGTCGATCGCCCCCGGCCCGCCGATCGCCATCGAGGCCGCAACGGTGCGGGCTCGAAACAGAGTTCAAGGAGAAAACTCATGGCGATAATCGGAACCTTCAAGAGGGCCGGCAACAACGAGTTCACCGGCGAAATCGTGACCCTCTCGCTCCAGACCAAGAACGTCCGGGTCGTGCCCGAGACCAACCGCTCTGGCGACAGCGCCCCCAGCCACCGTGTCTTCGTCGGGCAGGTCGAGATCGGCGCCGCATGGTCCAAGCGCTCCAATGACGGCCGCGACTATCTCAGCATGAAGCTGGACGATCCGAGCTTCACTGCTCCGATCTACGCCAACCTCTTCAACGATGAGGAAGGCGAAGGCTTCAGCCTCATCTGGTCCCGCCCCAACGGGCGCCGCAACGCCGAGTAAGGGCCCGACCAAGGCTCCGCCCGGACGAACAGGGCGGGGCCGATCTCCTTTCATCCGACAAGTTGAGCGCAGTCGCTGCGCAACGAGCTCCGTCGGACTGTGGGGCGACTACCGGTCGTGTTCGCGACTGGCGACTTCATTCTTGCATGTTGCCTCGCCGATCATCGAAAATTCGCGGTGCTTCCCGCGTCAACTCACGGTGCCGATTTTCTGATCAACTCGCAAGGCTCCACATTCAGCGCAGTGGCGATCCTCCCAAGAACACTGATGCTGGCCGAGACCCGAGCGCGCTCGATCGATCCCACGTAACGCATGCTCAGTCCAGAGCGGGCGGCCAGTTCCTCCTGCGTCACGTTCTGGTCATGGCGCAGACGACGCATGTTGGCCGCCATGATCTCCTTGAGATTCATGACGGATTAGGGACCAGAAAGGGAACTATCGTTCTAGGAATGATCGTTCCTATTCGCTATGATTGGTGCTCGATCTAAAGGACGGCTCCTTCGAGATCGCGATCGAAATATGAACGGTCAAATACCATGCTTAAACCGCTGCTCGATCCTGATGTCGCCGACATTGCGCCGGATGCCCCGGTCCTGACCGGCTATGACGAGGAGCGTCTGCTCACCTACATTCGCCTGCTTGATGCGGCAGCGGAAGATGCCGATTGGCAGGAGGTGGCCAGGATCGTCTTGCATATAGACCCGGAGCAGGAGCCGGAACGAGCGTTCCGGTCCTGGGAGACCCATCTTGCTCGCGCGCGATGGATGACGACCAGCGGCTACCGATATCTTCTCGCTGGCGGCGCTCCGCACTGACGCGACCGGCGCTCCACCTTGCTGAATCGGCATAATGGTTTGCCGATTCTCCAACTATCCAACTTCCTTATCCCCCTGAATGTTGACGCCGACGCCTCACATCCGGGTACGCGGAGAGGACAGGAGCAGTGCAAGGCGATTGGACCGATCCGGCGGCGTATGCACATATGTGCAGCTACCAGGCTACGGAGTTCGCTGCCGAGTATCTGATCCGGAATGACGAATTCGTGGCAGAGTGCAGCCAGCTTGCATCGCAATCCGCTGGTTCTGGAGAACCTGCCGGTCAGCCCGATCTCGCCGCCCGTTGGGGCGCGCGATTTCAAAACTGCCGCTGCCGGACTTCCGAAAGCTGACAATATCATCTGGACGGAACAGGCCTCGCCGCGCGTGCTCCGGGTCATGCGGGTACCTGCATCCCACCAGACAGTTCAACCTTCCAGCCTTGGCGGAGCCAGCGTTTGGCCGCAGGACGAAGGCCTTCACATTATTTGGTCTACCTTAATTGGGAAAAGTCATCTCGTCGCTGACGACCGCGCCGGTGAATTCAACGCTATCCTTCTGCCGCTCGACGCTGCATTCGAGACGCGGCTCGATGCAGCGCGCCGGTTCTGGCGCGCACTGAACGGCCGGGCAGCCAGTCCATCTTACGGCGCGCTGCCGCAACAGACCAAGACCAGGCATATCCTCAATTTACGCGCACATGATGGTCAACGCACGGGTGCAACCTATCGTCAGCTCGCGGAGGTGCTGTTTTCGCAAGAGCCGATTGTGCCGCGAGATTGGCGTGATCATCATCTCCGCCACAAGGTCCGAGCTATCTTACGCCGTGCAGCTTTTTTTGTCGCCGGCGGCTATCGCGATCTTCTCTTCTACCCCCACAACCGCAGCGAAAGGTCCGGCCGCCGAAGTCCTTCTTCGGGGTAGCAAAAACGCACCCCCCCATCTTTGCCCTCCCTCGCCTTTCCTCATTTCGATCATGGTCCACTTCGCGCGTCCCGGCAGGCCAGGACGACAGCAGAACCGAATGGAGATCGAGCGATGTCGAAGGGTCCCGCGGACGCGCCCCAAAAGTATTTGCGCACGAAGGAGGCAGCACCCATCGTCGGGCTCTGCGCCCGCACACTCGAAAAGCACCGGACCTACGGCACCGGCCCAAAATACCGAAAGGTCGGCGGGCGCGTTCTCTACGACATCAACGACCTGCACGCCTGGATAGACCTGGGCGCACGCACCTCCACCAGCGATGCCAACGCGACCTATGTTCCGCCGGCAAAACCCCATGCAGCCCGCGCGCCCGCCTATGTCGGCAGGCGCGACCGCAGCTCCTGATCTGTGGCGCACCGAAATGCCGTATCGCGAGACCGTTCAGCAGCAATTTGCGCTGCCTCATGTCCCCTCATCCGGCTTCCCTCCACCCGGCACGCGGGACGTTGTGGCCTGGCAGCTCGTCTTGATGGTGAAATCCGGCCGCCTGACACCGATCCACTCTCATGCGGGCGAAGAATCGACCTGCGTTGAGGCGGCAAGTGTGCACGGCATGGCAACGATTTGGAACGCTGCCATCCTGGTCTGGGCTGCGTCGCAAACCATCCACGCGCAAGCCAGGAGATTGCAACCGCGCCGCCTGGTAGCGGCGAAACAGCAGCAAACCCTGATCTTCATGTCGCTGCGTAAACGGCGGCATGTCCACAGCCGGATAGCCGCACGCGAGCAGCCGAGTCCATACACGGCCAAGCGTCGTAAAACTTGCCTGCTGCGCCCCGGGATCGAGTCATGAGCAAGCGCACAAAGATCATCGCCACGATGGTTGGCGGCGTAGTGCTCGCCGCGGCGCCGGCATGGATTAGCCATCCGCCGCTGTCCATCTGGAACGCATCGGCGAGCATCCCCGTCGGGCTCTACCGCGTCCAGCCGGCCGACAAAATCGGTATTGCCAATATCGCCGTCATCATGCCGCCCGAGCCATTGGCGGCCTTCATGGTAAGACGCGGGTATCTGCCGAAAAATGTGCCGCTCCTGAAGCGTATTTTGGCACTGGGGGGCGCAACCGTCTGTCGCCAAGGCACAACGATCATCGTCAACGGCAAGACGTATGGACATGCGCGCGAGCGTGACGGTCGCGGTCGACCCCTGCCCATCTGGCAGGGCTGCCGCGACATTGCCGAGGCGGACGTCTTCCTTATGAACCCGGGTGCAGCCGACAGTTTTGACAGCCGCTATTTCGGCCCGCTCCCGCTCTCATCAATCGTTGGCCGCGCGCTTCCCGTCTGGACCACGGAGCCCACCACTCCGGTGCTGGAATTCACCAACGATCCCCTTGCTAGCGAGCCGTGACGGCTCGGTTCGACGTGCACTAACACCCATGAAAGGAGCACTGCAATGACTCAGATCGGAATATTCACGCGCAACGATGACGGCTTCTTCGGCAATCTCTCCACGCTAACGATCGAGGCGAAGATTGCCATTCTGCCTGCCGAGAAATCCAAAACCGAAAACGCGCCCGACCATCTGATCTATTGCGAAGGGACGGCGGTCGGTGCGGCTTGGGACCGCGCCGGAGACAAGGCTGGGGATTACCTCTCCGTCTCAATTGACGACCCGTCCTTTACGCAGCCGATCCGCGCCAAGCTGTTCCGGTCCGATGCAGAGAACAGCGTCTGGAGCATGCACTGGAACCGATCATCGAAGCGCGACGGGCGAGGCTGAACAAATGCTTCTGGAGCCCTTCGACGAATCTTTCTCGCCAATCCTTTTGATCCATTGGGCGCCGGTTAAACCCTTCGACCCGACCGCCCGCGAGGCAGCCCACAGAGGGCCGGACACTTGCTTGTGGCTCCGGACGCAGATTTCATCACAGTTTTGGCAAAGCCGGTTCGATCGGCGAGCCCCTGCCCTTAACGGAAGCGAACACCGTCGCAGGCTGGCGGCGCATCGGTTCTGCGGTCTGCGGGATGCAGCCCACAGAGGCATGACGACGTTTGCCGCATGTGTCATGCTCGGCTTCGTGGCGCCCGAAACTGTTGCAGCGGCTTCCTCTGCTGGTGAACGGCCGGCGCACTCCGAGTCGACGATCTTGTCGGCAGGCCCGTGGTCGCGGCATATCCGGGAAGCGTCAAAACGCTTCGCCATTCCAGAGCGGTTGCTGCGCGGCGTCATGCATGTTGAGAGCGTCGGCGATGTTCGTGCGCTTTCAAGCAAGGGCGCAATGGGCTTGATGCAGATCATGCCGGCGACCTGGGAAGAACTGCGCATCAAATACCGTCTCGGTGACGATCCCTATCAACCGCGTGACAACATTCTTGCAGGTGCAGCATATCTTCGCGAAATGCTCGACAGCTTCGGGCGCAGCGGCTTTCTTGCCGCTTACAATGCCGGTCCTGGTCGGTACAGGGAACATCTCTCAACCGGCCGGCCGCTGCCACGCGAGACGGTCGACTACGTCAGGAAACTCGCGCCGCTGCTCGATGGTGCAGTTCTCAGTCCGCGGCGCGCGCGGCAAAGAAGGGGCAGAGCCAGCTCACTCCGTGCAACGATCTTTGCGCATCCCCATGACATTCGGAACGCCGCTGCATCGGATGGCAATGGTTATGCCGAGACGATCTTTGCGGCGATTCATTCGTCCGCGATGCGGTCGCCAATGGGCCATCCTGTTGCGGACCTGACTGCGATCGAGCCACGGCCGGGTGAAACCGATTTCCAATCGAACCACGCTGTTTCCGGCCTATTCGCTCAGCCCTCTTTAGTCATATCGCGATGATCGCCACGTTCCTCCTCAATTCCATTCCGGCCTGTTCCGTCGCGGAAATTGCGGCGGAAGGGTTGTCCGCAGATGGGGACAGAGAGAGTGGCAGGATAAAGGGCCGCGAGGTGCGGCTCGGATCGGCCGATTGTTTTCCTTACAATTTTCGACTCATTTCGCGATGTGCTGCCACAATCAGCGATGTGCGCTATTCCCATTTTTTCAGTCTTTCAATGGAAACCGCACCTCGTGGCCGCCTAGCATGACGCGTGACGATAGCTTTCGCGTCCGCCCGGGTCGTATCCGCTCCCGCGCCGGCCAGCGCGCACGACCCTTCATCTTCCAGGCTCTTGCGGCCACACAGCGCGCCGGCGGTCACCTTACACGCGAGGGTCGGATCACCTCCCCGCGAGCTTCAACGTTTGGCCGCGGCAGATCAGCGAGCATCCGCGCCAGTCGCCTCATCTCTGACCGCTCACGCGGCGCCGTCGTCAAGACCCGTGTGGTGCGGCAGTTCAGAGGGTCTGCGCCACTCGCCACCCATCTCAAATATCTTCGCCGCGAAGGTGTTACACGGGATGGTGAGAAGGCGAGGATGTTCGGCCCTGACACCAAAGAGGCAGATCATGACGCCTTCTGCGATCGCTGCAAGGACGATCGGCATCACTTCCGTTTCATCGTTTCACCGGACGACGCAATGGAGCTCGGCGAGCTCAAGAACTTCACTCGTGACCTGATGGTCGACATCGAGCGCGACCTCGGCACGAGGCTTGACTGGGTAGCCGTCGATCACTGGAACACCAAACATCCGCACGTTCACATCCTCGTTCGCGGCGTTGCCGACGATGGCGAGAGTCTTGTCATCTCGCGCGACTACATCCGCCAGGGCATGCGCGATCGGGCGAGCGACATTCTCACCCAGACGCTTGGGCTCCGCACCGACCTCGACATCCGCCAGGCCATCGAGCACCAAGTCGACACTGAGCGCTGGACGCAGCTCGATCGCCAGCTTGCTCGTGACGCCGACCGTCATGGTATCATTGATCTCGCGCCACACCCTGATCGCCATCCCGACCAGTTCCTGGGGCTCAAAGTCGGCCGGCTGCGGCAACTGGAACGCCTGGGTCTCGCGAACGAGATCCGTCCCGGCCAATGGATGGTGGTCGAAGAGGCCGAGGCCACTTTGCGCGCCCTCGGTGAACGCGGCGACATCATCAAGCGCATGCACCGCAGTCTCACCGTGCATGGGCTAGAAAAGGGGACAGCCGACTACGTGCTGGCCGCCGAAAAAATTGATGCGCCCGTGATCGGCCGACTGCTCGAACGCGGCCTTGATGACGAACGGCGCGGCGCGGCCTATGCCATCGTCGATGGCATCGATGGACGCACGCACCACATTCGCTTCCATGATCCTGATGCGGCGGGAGATTCCGACCCGGGCTCGGTCGTGGAGTTGTGTCGCGATGCGAGTGCAAATGGCGGTGGCCGGGTCACGCTCGCCGTCCGCTCCGACCTCTCAATCGAACAGCAGGTCCATGCTTCCGGCGCGACTTGGCTCGATCGCCAACTCGTTGCACGCGAGCCCGCCGAATTCGGTGACGGCGGCTTTGGCAAGGACGTAGGACAGGCACTGCAAGATCGGGTAGATCACCTTGTCAGCCGCGATCTGGCCAGGCGCGAGGGACAGCGCGTCATTCTTGCCCGCAATCTGATCGATACACTACACGATCATGAGGTGGAATCGCTTGGTGCCCGCATCGCCGCCGAGACGGGCCTGTCATTCACGAAGGCTCCCAACGGCAATCATGTGGCTGGGATTTACCGGCGGCGTTTTTTGCTGGCTTCAGGCCGGCTCGCGATGATCGATAATGGACTCGAATTCAAGCTGGTGCCCTGGTCGCCGTCGCTCGAAAAGCGATTGGGTAATCAAGTTACCGGGGTCGTGTGCTCAGATACGGGGGGCGTGGATTGGAGCCTGGGAAAGAAGCGCGGCATCGGCTTATGATGGTTACACGCGTATGCTCTATCCTGATGCTGGGAAGCCGGCACGGTCCGTCGCACATCCTCTGTTTGTACCTGCACGGTGAAGCGCCAAATGGGCTCGTAAAAAACAGGGACGTTGCGAATCCTCAATCAGTCCGCGGTCAGCACGACCTTGACACTCTGAGTGCGGTCGGCGGCAAGTCGGAACGCATCGGGGGCGGAGGAAAGCGTGCGCTCCGCCGTCACCAGCTTCAGGACGTCCACCTCCCGCGACACAATGAGGTCGACTGCGCGACCGAACTCGCTGCCGAAGCGGAAGGTGCCTTTGAGGTCGATCTCCTTGGCCATCACCGCATTGGCGGGCAGCGGGATCTGGCCACCGGGAAGATTGCCGACCTGGACCACCGTGCCGCCGCGCCGGACGCTGGCGATTGCCGCGGCAAGGCCTGCGGCAGTGCCTGAAATCTCGAACGCCACGTCAAGCGAACCGCCGGCGGCGAGCGCCTGGAGCTCGCCGTCGCCGCTGGCAATGTCGATCGTCCTGTCGGCACCCAACCTGCCGGCGAAGGCGAGCGGCGCGGCGGCGATGTCGGCGACGGTCAGTTCAGCGCAGCCGGCAAGCCTGGCCGCGAGCATGGTCAAGAGACCGATGGGGCCGGCACCGAACAGGATGACGTTGCGGCCCCTGATGTCGCCCGCCCGCGCGACGGCGTGCAGGCTGACCGCCAACGGCTCGGCAAGCGCCGCCGCCTGGTAGGCCACATCAGATGGAACCTTGAAACATTGCGCGGGCTTGGCGTCGAACAGACTGGCGAAACCGCCCTGCATATGCGGCGTCTTCGATGCCGAGCCCATGAAATAGATGTTCTCGCAGAGATTGGCGCGGCCTTCCAGGCATCGCGCGCAATGCCCGCACCAGCGCGACGGATTGACCGCGACGTGGTCGCCGACGCCCAGGCCGGGTGCCGCGCCATTGATCTCGACGATTTCGCCTGAGATTTCGTGGCCGAGGACAAGCGGCGAGGTCACCACGAAATCGCCGGTACGGGCATGGCGGAAATAATGCAGGTCGGAGCCGCAGATGCCCCCGGCCTCGAAGCGCACCCGCACCATGCCTGGCGCCAGCGGTTCGAGCGGACGCTCCACGACGCGCAGGTCCTGCGGGCCGAACAGCGTCGCGGCAACCACCTGGCCGCTCACCGGATCAAGCCCATCTCGGTCGGCAGCCAGAGCGTGATGGCGGGTATGAAGGTGATCAGAAGCAGCGCCACGATAAGCGGCACCAGCCACGGCAGGATCGCCATGGTGGTGCGCTCGACAGAAAGCTTGGCGACACGTGACAGCACGAACAGCACCATGCCGAGCGGCGGGTGCAAAAGCCCGATCATCAGGTTGAGCGTCATGATCAGCCCGAAATGCACCGGGTTGATGCCGTAGACGGCGGCAACCGGCAGCAGGATCGGCACCAGAATCGTGATCGCGGCGATCGTATCGAGGAAGCAGCCGACCACCAGCATCAGGATGTTGACCAGGATCAGGAACACCCACTTGTTTTCGGTGAGCGCGAAAATGAAGTTCGAAAACAGCTGCGCTGCCTGGCTGACGGTGAGCAGCCAGGCGAAGATCGATGCGGCGGTGACGATGAAGAGCACCGAGGCGGTCGTTTCGATCGTGTCGAAGCTGGCCTTGGCAAGCAAACGCAGCGTCATCGTGCGGTAGCGCACCAGCCCGAGGAAAAGCGACCAGATGACAGCCGCCATCGCGGCTTCGGTTGGCGTGAACCAGCCCATCGTCATGCCGCCGATCAGGATGACCGGCGTCATCAGCGCCATGACCGCGGAGAAGTCGAAATACCAGTCCGCCGCGACCAGCACCAGCAGCGCGATGCCGACCGCGATATTGATCGACAGGCCAAGCTGCACAAGCACGTAACAGCCAATCGGAAAGGCAGCCACCACCAGCACCTCGCCTGCTGCTTCGGCGAGCCGCCGAAGCTCGAAAGGTGTGTCGGAACCCCAGCCGCGACTGTAGGCAAAGATGGCAACCGTAATCATCATCAGCACGGTCATGACCACGCCGGGCAGGATGCCGGCCATGAACAGCGCACCGATCGAGACATTGGCCATCATGCCGTAGATGACGAAGGGCAGCGAGGGCGGAAAGATCGGCCCGAGCGTGGCGGAAGCGGCGGTGACGCCGACCGCGGCGTCGATAGGATAGCCGTGGTCCTTCATCGCCTTGATCTCGATCGTGCCAATGCCGGCGGCGTCGGCGAGCGCGGTGCCCGACATGCCGGAAAAGATCACCGATCCGATGATGTTGACCTGCGCCAGGCCGCCCTTCATCCAGCCGACCAGGGCAAGGGCAAAGGAATAGATGCGCCCGGTGACGCCGGCGATGTTCATGAGGTTGCCGGCCAGGATGAAGAAGGGAACGGCGAGCAGTGGAAAGCTCTCGACCCCGGCGATCATGCGCTGGGCCGCAATGATATCGGGCGCCACGCCGTAGATGACGAGGTAAAGGATCGAGGCGGCCGCCATCGAAACGGCGACCGGCACGCCGATGAGCATCAGGACAAGAAAGCCCCCTACCAGAAGCAGCATCGCTCAGACCCCCGCCGTCTCGAACGCCCCGGGACGCTCGAGCACCGAATAGCCGCGCCTGTAATTGCCGATGAAGACCTGGATCGAGCGCAGAAGCATCAGCACGAAGCCAGCCAAGACGGCGTAGAAGAACCAGCGCCGCGGCAGGTTGACTGTGACCATGCGCTCATGCGCCACGATCGTGACGTAGCGCCACATCAGCCATGTTCCGTAGGCGAAGAATGCAATGCGGATAATATCGACGGCGAGCGCCAGCCAGCGGCCAACGCGCTCCGGCAGATAGTGGTAAAGCACATCGACATGGATATGGCGCGAAAGGCGCACGCACATGGCGGCGCCGAGAAAAACGACGACGACGAGCGCGTTGATGGCGATCTCCTCGGTCCAGGCAAGGCTGTTGTTCAGCGCATAGCGGGTGAAGAACTGCAGGAAGACACAGACGACCATGCCCCAGAACACGGCAAGCGTGATCCAGTCCTCGATACCGTGGTCCGACAGGTCGACGTGTACCGGCACCTCCTCGAAGGCGTGGGCGATCTCTTCGACGGCGATCTCGGTGTGGTGTTCCTCGGCCATTGGCGCGGGCTCCCGAAGCTGGTGGTCGTCAAGGATTGGAAAGGCCGTCCGGCACAATTTCAAGCCGGACGGATGGGCAGGTTAAAGCGGCGAATCCGATTGCCGCCCTATCCTCTTGATTGAGCATCCGATTTCCCGATGCCCTATTTGATGGCGCGGATCGCTTCCCAATCGGCCTTGTTGTAGCCGAATTCCTCGAAGGTGACCTTCTCCAGCACATTCTTCTCGAAGTCGGCACGGTCGACATCGGTTACGCTGATGCCGCGGTCCTTGAATACCTGCACCAGTTCCTTTTCGCGGGCGACGATCTTCGCCGTGGCGCGGGCGGCAGCCTCCTGCATCACCTCGGTGAAGATCTTCTTGTCCTCGTCGGAAAGCGAGGCCCAGCGCGACGCCGATATGATGGTGTTGAGATGATCGACGATATGGCCGGTGAGCACGATGTTCTTCTGCACCTCGTAAAATTTCTTCGCCTCGATGGTGGTCAGCGGGTTCTCCTGGGCCTCGACCGTGCCGTTCTGCAGGGCGAGATAGACCTCGGCGAAGGCAATCGGCGCGGTGTTGGCGCCGCAGGCACGCGGCATGGCTAGATAGGCGGGCACGTCGGGGACGCGCATCTTCAAGCCCTGCATGTCGGAGCACTTGGCGATCGGCCGGTTCGAGGTGGTCTGCCGCGTTCCATAATAGGTGGTGGCGGCGATGTGATTGCCGGTCTTGTCCTCGTAGCCCTTGGTCAGGGCCTTGTAGACGTCGCTCTTGGTGTATTTCAGCAGATGGTCGGCATCGCGGAAAGTGTATGGGAAATAGGTGACGCCGATCGGTGGATATTCGCGCGCTGCGAAGCTCGATCCGGAAATGATGATATCGACGGTGCCGAGCATCAGGCCCTGGTTGATGTCTGCTTCCTTGCCAAGCTGCGAGGCCGGATAGACGTCGATGGCGTAGCGGCCCTGGGTGCGCTTCTTGATCTCGTCGGCCGCCCACACGGATTCGGTGTGGAAGGGCTCCGTCGTCTCGTAGACATGTGCCCATTTCAGGACCGTTTCCGCCGAGGCCGACGCCATGGGTATGGCAATTGCGGCGATCGCACCGAGCAGAACTGCGTATTTTCTCAGCATCTAATTCCTCCCTGGTTGGATTTGACGGCCGGATCTCCCCCCGGCCAACTGCTATTCCGCAACCTCCTTGGCTGCGGCTCTCTCATCGAAATTGCGTGAGAATCTGATTTGCGACTGGCGCAGATGCTGCTGCATGGCGGCCTTGGCCCGCTCGGGGTCGCGCGCGGCAATCGCATCGCGCACGGCACGATGCTCCTTTGCCGCTATCTGCCAGGAATCGTTGGTCTCGAAATAGATCGACAGGCGTTCGAAGTACGGGTTCATGCGCTGGTCGAAGAGCTCGCCGATGAAGCGCACCAGCACCGCGTTCTCGAGAATGCCGGCGACTGCAGTATGGAATTCCCGGTCGAGCGTAATGGTCATCTTGTTGGGGTGACGCATGGCCTCCATCCGGCGCAGCACGTCGTCGAGCCGTTCGATATCTGCAGGCCGGACGTGGAGAGCAGCTTCGGCGGCGATCGCGCCTTCGACGAATTCGCGCGCGCGCAACAGCTCGAACGGGCCTTCCTCGATTTCGGGTTCGGAGGCGGGGGCGCTCGGCGGATCGGTGACGTAGATGCCCGAGCCGACGCGGATGCGTATGCGGCCTTCGACCTCCAGCGCTATCAGCGCTTCACGGACCGTCGGGCGGGAAATTCCGAGCTGGTCGGCCAGATCCCGCTCGGTCGGCAGACGGTCGCCGACGGAAAACTCGCCGGCATCGATCAGTTGCCTGAGCTGATCGGCGACCTGTCGGTATAGCCGGCGTGGTTCAACGGCCTGGATCGGCATGCGTGTTTAGTTCCCTCCCCGGCTCGCCCCTGGTACATTGGTCTGACCCATTGACCGCAAGCTTAGACAGACCATGCAGAGAGTCAAGCTCGACAGAACCGCGGCCCGCGCACCGGAAGGCGGCGGCATTCGGCAGGCATTCCATGCGTCAGCGCCGTCCTCCGCGAATGACCAGGACGTTCCCGGCGGCGACGAGGACGAGCCCGATGATCGCGTAAGCGGTCCAGGCATAGCCTTCCAGCGCCGTGGAGATCAAAAGCGCAAAGACGGGAAATATGACGGTCGCATAGCCGGCGCGGGCGCCGCCAATGCGTCCGAGCAGCGTCAGGTAGGCGGCGAAAGCCATGACCGTCGATATGACGGCGAGGAAGACCAGCGAGCCGATATAAGAGGCGGTCGTCGCGAACACGAACGGCTCACCGAGCAGGAAGGCCAGGAACGCCGACCACAGAGTGCCGTAGAGCATGCCCCAGGCGCTGGTTGAAACGAGCGGCAGGCCGCGGCGCTGGTTTGCGACGGAGACGAGATTACCGGCGCAGAAGCTCAGCGTGCCACAGAGGCACAGCAGAAGGCCCACCAACGTCCTGCCTGAAAGCCCGTTCGCGGCAATTTCGGGAAAGAACATCAGCGCTATGCCGGCGAAGCCAATAACGCCGCCGGCGAGAATGCGCGGCGCCGGGCGCTCGCCGATGACCAAGGCACCGAGCAGCATGTTGATGACCGAGGCGAGCGAGAAGACGACCGAGAGCAATCCGCTGACGAGATAGCCGGCGCCGTAATAGAAAAACAGGAAGTTCGATGAGAAGATGAGGATGCCGAGCACAGCAAAGCGCAGATGATCGGTGATCGGAAAGCGGAGCCGCCCGCCGAAAAAACCGGCCCAGGCAAACATCAGCAGCGTGGCGATGGCGAAGCGCCAGACCAGATTGACCTCGTTCGATACGCCGCTGCCGACCTGAAGTTCGATCGCGAACCACGATGCGCTCCAGGCGATGACCGTCAGCGCGTAAAGCCCGTAGTCGACGGGTTCGAAGGGGCGGTCGCGCGTCGTCGTGCGCTTTTCCGCGGTAGCCGGCTCCGGGGCGCCGTTTGGTTCTCTTGTTACCGACATGCTGGCCAAGACTCTTCCGCTCATAAGGCGCTTATAGACCAACCGTCCGCCTTCGCCGCTTCTGACCCCAGACGACGAGACCGAGCAACAGCAGTGCCGGGATGGCGAACCAATAGCGCGACGGCCGTTCCGCAGGGACTAGCACCTGATTGATTTCGTCGCCCGGCTGCAGGCCGAATTTGGCCGCCTGGCTGCCCAGTCGCACCACGCCGACCGTCACGTTATCGCCAAGCGCACTGACGTCCAAGCCCGCGGCCTTCAGGCGTTCGGCCGATGAATTTCCAGGCCCGAGTTGTAGTCGCACCAGCTTCGATATCTCATCGCCGTTGAGGTTCAGTGTCGTCAGGCGCAAGCGAACTGCGCCCCCCTCGGCTGTCTCGTCGACGATACGGCCGAGTTCGGAGGCAGGCACTGCCCGATAGGGTTCGCTCACCTGATCGAGCAAGAGTCCCGGCCTGAACAAGATGAAACAGGCCAGCAGCAACGCAATCGTCTCGTACCAGCGGTTGCGCACGAGCATCCAATTCTGCGTCGCTGCTACAAACGAGACCATGGCCAGCGTCGACGTCACCACCATCGCGACGAAGTCGAACGGACCTTCGAGATCGATCATCAGCAGTCCGGTGTTGAAGATGAAGATGAACGGCAGCAGGCCGGTACGGATCTCGTATTTGAAACCCTGAATCCCGGTCTTCACCGGATCGGCGCCGGAAATTGCCGCAGCAGCATAAGCCGCCAGCCCCACTGGCGGCGTCACGTCTGCCATCAGCCCGAAATAGAAAACGAACATATGGACGGCGACCAGCGGCACGGCAAGATCGTTCTGCGCCGCCAAATCGACGATGACCGGCGCCATCAAGGTGGCGACGACGACATAGCTTGCAGTGGTCGGCATGCCCATGCCGAGAATGATGCAGATCACCGCGGTGAACAAGAGCATGACGATGAAGCTGCCGCCCGAGATGAATTCGACCAGCTCGGTCATCACCAGCCCGATGCCCGTGAGCAGAACCGTGCCGACGATGATGCCGGCCGTCGCAGTGGCAATGCCGACCGTCGTCATGTTCCGTGCAGCGGCGGACAGGCCACCGACCAGATCGTCGAAACCGCGAAGCCAATGCCGTGCCAGCGCACGGTCCTTGCGGAAAAAGGCGGTGAGCGGCCGTTGCGTCACGATCAGCGCCATCAGGGCGACAGCGCCCCAGAATGCCGACAGGCCGGGCGACAGCTCCTCCACCATCAGGCACCAGATCAGCAGGATCACCGGCAGCAGAAAATGCAGGCCGGTGCGCGCCGTCTCGCCGAAATGCGGAATCCTTACGATCTCGCCCTCCAGATCCTCCAGCGGCAGGTCGGGATAGCGCGCACGGTAGGCGACAAGGCCGATGTAGACGGCGATCAGCGCGGCACTGATCATCCAGGTCGCGGCCGCGCCGAAAACGATCTTCGTCCAGCCAATGCCGTAATAGACAAGCCCTGCGAGGACGATGAAGCCGCATATGCCCATCAGCCCACGCAGCGCACCCTGAAATGCGGAGTGCGTGCTGCGTGACGGCAGGCCCTTCATCCCCGTCTTCATCGCCTCGATATCGACGATGTAGAACAACGAGCCGTAGGTCAGCAGCGCTGGGTAGAAGGCGTGCTTGACCACCTCGGCATAGGAGATGCCGACATATTCGGCGATCAGGAACGCGGCGGCGCCCATCACCGGAGGCATCAGCTGACCATTGACGCCGGCCGCACATTCGATGGCGCCCGCCTTGACCGCAGAATATCCGACCCGGCGCATCAGCGGGATGGTGAAGGTTCCGGTGGTCACGACATTGGCGATCGACGACCCAGAAATCATGCCGGTCAGGCCGGAAGCGACGACGCCGGCCTTGGCCGGACCGCCGCGGTATTTGCCGAGCAGCGAGAAGGCAAGCTGGATGAAAAAGCCGCCGGCGCCGGCGCGCTCCAGCAATGTTCCGAACAGAACGAACATGAAGACGACATTGGTGGACACACCGAGGGCAACACCGAAGACCCCCTCCGACGTCAGCCACATCTGCGAGGCTGCGCGCGATAACGTCGCGCCCTTGTGGCCAAGCAGGCCAGGAAGGTGAGGCCCGGCGAAGATATAGATCAGCATGATCGCCGCGATGACGGTGATAGCAGGCCCGACGGCGCGACGCGCGGCCTCGAGCAGGATGAGGACGCCGGCGATCGAGACGACCAGGTCAGCCGTAGTCGGAAGACCCGGCCGATGGGCGATATCGCTGTAAAAAACCAACAGATAGAGGGCGGACGCCGCCCCGGCGATGCCTAGCACCCAGTCGGGCGGCGGCACCCGGCTGCGCGACGAGGTCTTGAAGGCCGGAAACGTCAGCATCGCCAGAAACAGGGCGAAGGCCAGATGAATGGAGCGGGCGATGCCGTCGCTGACAACTCCAAAATTGAGCATGAACGGAAGGGGCGAGGCATACCAGAGCTGGAACAGCGACCATGCCAGCGATACGCCGAGGATCAGCTTCGCGGTGCGGCCGGTCGGCTTGCGCCCACCGGTGTCGGCCTCGGCGACGATCTCGCTGAGCTTGTCAATGTCGATAACGGGTTGGTCAGGCGCTGCCGCCCGCTGGCTTTGATCTGTCATCGTTCCCCACAATTACTTGCGATGCGAGGTGCCCGTTGCGCCTCGCATCGGAGGCCTCAGAGCCAGCCCTTTTCCTTGTAGTAGCGCTCCGCGCCCGGATGTACCGGCGCCGACAGACCGGTCTTGATCATCTCCTTGGGATCGAGATTGGCGAAGGCCGGATGCAGTTTCTTGAAGTCGTCGAAATTTTCGAAGACCGACTTCACCAGTTCGTAGACCACCTCATCGGGCGTGCTGGCGTTCGCCACGACAGTGGCGCGGACGCCGAATGTCTTCACGTCGTCCGGATTGTTGGCGTACATGCCGCCCTTGATGGTGGCGACTGAAAAGTAGGGATGGGCTGCTAACAGCGCGTCCACTGCCGGACCGGTCAGTGGGATGAGTTTGGCGCCACAGGCCGTGGTCGGATCCTGGATCGCGGCGGAAGGATGACCGACGCCATAGAAGAAACCATCGATCTTGTTGTCGCACAGCGCGCTGCCCTGCTCGTCCGCCTTCAGCTCAGCGGCAAGCGAGAAATCGCCGAGCGTCCAGCCAATCTGCTTGAGCAATTCCTCCATCGACGAGCGGGTGCCTGATCCGGGATTGCCGACGTTGAAGCGTTTGCCTTTGAAGTCCTCGAATTTGGTGACGCGGGCGTCCGGCCGCGCCAGCACGGTAAACGGCTCGGGATGAACGGAGAACACGGCCCGCAGATCCTTGAACGGCTTGCCGTCGAAATTTCCAGTCCCTTCATAGGCCTGGTACTGGACGTCCGATTGGGTCAAGCCGAAATCGAGGTCGCCGGTCTGGATGGAGTTGACGTTGAAGACGGAACCGCCAGTCGACTCGGTCGAGCATCGGATGCCGGTTTTCTGCCGGTCCTTGTTCATCAGTCGGCAAATGGCGCCGCCCACAGCGTAGTAGACGCCGGTGACCCCGCCGGTGCCGACCGTGACGAAGCGCTGCTCGGCTCCGACGGATGGCAGCGCCAGCAGCATGCAGGCCGCCGCGCCGATCAGGGTTTTCATCGAACTATACATGGTTGCTACCTCTCTGGTGGTTGTCCCGGCCCGTCGCCGATGACGCGTTGGAATTGGGTTGAGACGATCCGCGTCGTGCGGGTCAGGCCGCTGAAGCGATCGCAGCGTCGATCGCCTCACCGAGCCGTTCGACTATCCGATCGATATCCTGTTTGGAGATGATGAAAGGCGGCGCCACAAGCACATGAACGCCGCGCACACCGTCAATCGTCCCGGCCATCGGGTAAATCATCAGGCCGCGGGCCATTGCTTCGCGCTTGATGCGGGCGTTGAGTTCAAGCCTCTGGTCGAACGGCTCCTTGGTGGCGCGATCAACCACCAGCTCGATTCCCCTAAACAGACCCCGCCCGCGAACATTGCCGACGTGATGGTGGTTATCGAAGCGTTGGTGCAGGCGTTCGTCCAGCTGCGCGCCCATTGCGCTGACGTTGTCGAGCAGACGGTCACGTCGGATGACCTCCTGCACGGCAAGGCCGGCCGCGGCCGCCATTGGATGCCCCATATAGGTATGCCCATGCTGGAAGAAGCCCGAGCCTTGGGCAAAGGCGTCGAAGATATGCCTGCCAAGCAGCACCGCGCCAATCGGCTGGTAGCCGCCGCCGAGCCCCTTGGCGACGGTCAGCAGGTCGGGAGCGATGCCGTCCTGTTCGCACGCATGCAGCGTGCCGGTACGGCCCATGCCGCACATCACTTCGTCGAGGATGAGCAGCACGCCGTAGCGGTCGCAGATCGCGCGAATGTGCTTGAAATAATCGGCAACCGGCGGCACGGCGCCGAGTGTGGCACCCACCACCGGCTCGGCGACAAAGGCGATGACCTCGTCCGGGCCGAGTTCGAGGATCTTGTCTTCGAGCTGCTGGGCGGCGCGCGCCGCATAGGCTTCGTCGCTTTCGCCATGCTTTTGATAGCGATAGGCGTAACAGGGGTCGATGTGATGGGTCTCGATCAGCAACGGCCTGAATTGGGCGCGCCGCCATTCATTGCCGCCGGTGGCGAGAGCACCGAGCGTATTGCCGTGATAACTCTGCCGGCGTGCGATGAGATGGCGCCGTTGCGGTTCGCCTTTCTCGACAAAATATTGCCTGGCCATCTTGAGCGCGGCCTCGACCGCCTCCGAGCCGCCGCTGACCAGATAGACATGGTCCAACCCTTCCGGCGCGTCCTCGACCAGCCGATCTGCCAAGCGCTCCGCCACCTCGGTGGTGAAGAAGCTGGTGTGGGCGTAGGCGATACGGTCAAGCTGGGTGTGCAGTGCAGCGATCACGTCGGGATGACCGTGGCCGAGACAGGACACGGCGGCGCCGCCCGAGGCGTCGATATAGGACTTGCCCTCGGCATCGAACAGTTCGATGCCTTGGCCGCGAACGGCGACCGGCAGCGTCGAGTGGATGGTTCGATGAAGAATGGGTGTCATCGACGGTCCCTCATGGGCATTTTCTTCGGCGGACGTTGGTTCAGATGGGTCTTGAGGGCGGCGCCCTGCTCATCGAAACGTCGCAGCGACTCAACGGCGCCCTCGCCTGCCTGCCCTGCGACAAGAGCGCCGAGGACCTCCGCAACGATGAAAGCTGGCGTCATGGTGTGGAAAAAGGACGGGCTGCCCGTCGGCACGATGACCAGGTGATCGGCAAGCAGCGCCAAGGGCGCTACCCCGCTGTCGGTGACCGCAACGATCGGTACGCCGCGGCCGGCAGCATACTCGACAAGCTCGATGGTGAAGCGCGTGTAGGGCAGGACGCTGGCGGCGATCAGCACGTCGTCCTTGGTCGCGTGGGCCAGAGCGTCGCCGTCGGTTCCGCCGATGCCGTGCAGCAGCACCGACTTCTCGCCGATCAGCGACAGGATGTAATGCAGATGCCAGGCCACTGCGTGGCTCGAGCGCAGGCCGAGGCAATAGACACGCCTTGCCGCACTCAGCGCCCTGGCCGTGCCGACCAGACGGTCGATCGACCTGCTTTCGGCGAGATGGGCAAGTTGGCTGGAAATTGAATCCAGAATATCGGCCGCCAGCGCGTGGTCGCCCTTGAGCTTTTGGCTGGCCACCTGGAGGCCCGCCTTGCCGGCAAAACCGATTTCGCCGTCCCGGATCGCGGCGGCGTAGATATCGCGTACGGTCTCGTAGCCATCAAGGCCGAGATGCTGGGCCAGCCGCGTCATCGTGGCCGGCTGCACTCCCGCGTGCCGGGCCTGCTCGCGCATGGACAACAACGCGACATCATACGGCTTATCAAGGACATAGCGCGCGGCGGACCGAAGCTGCGCCGACATGCCGTCGAAGGCACTGACGATCTGTCCAGCAAGCTCTCCCTGATCCATGGATATTGCTAGCTCGCCAGACCAGCGATTGCAACGTCTGTTTCAGTGTGGTCAAAGATTGATTCATATGAATCTTGTCACTCACAGAGCGTCTCCATGAAGCCGGCCCATGGTCTCGATCGCGTCGCCATAGCTGTCGCGCCGAACGGGGGACGTCGCAGCAAGGCCGACCATCCGGCGATTCCGCTGACAACAGCCGAACTTGCGCGGACGGCCGCGGAATGCGCCGATGCCGGTGCGGCTATGATCCACGTCCATGTCCGCGACAGAAGCGGCAATCATCTGCTCGACGCCGACGCCTACCGCCAGGCGATCGCCGCCATCCGCGGTGCCGCCGGCGACCGCTTGGTAGTTCAGATCACTTCCGAAGCACTCGGTATCTATTCGCCGGCCCAGCAGATGGCCGTCGTACAAGATGTGAAGCCGCAAGCTGTCTCCCTGGCGCTTCGCGAAATCGTTCCTGATGCCGGATCGGAGCTCGCATTCGCGCGCTTCATGGCCTGGCTGCGCACCGAGGGAGTAGCGCCGCAGATCATCCTCTATTCGCCCGAGGAGGCCGTCAGGCTTTCGGACATGCAGCAGCGCGGACTGATCCCCTGGGCAAGCACACCGGTTCTCTACGTGCTGGGCCGCTACACGCCGGGACAGACGTCCGTTCCTGCCGATCTCCTGCCATTCCTCGCGGCGAACACGCCGCGCTTCGACCATTGGAGCGTCTGCGCCTTCGGCCGCAACGAAGCGGCGTGCGTGATCGCCGCCGCGTTGCTTGGCGGCCATATCCGGGTCGGCTTCGAAAACAATCTCTTCCTTCCGGACGGCAGAATAGCTTCGTCCAACGCCGAACCGGTAGCGACGGTCGCACGCATACTCGCCGACTGCGGCGTCAAGATCGCCTCGGCCGCCGAGTTGGCGGCTCAATGGAACGCGCCGTTTCGTTCCATATGACAAACCAAAGCCTATTTTCGGCGGCAAGCTCGCGTAAGGCATAGAGAGGCGGCTGCAATGTCATCGCCACGGAAGAACGACGTGTCCCCGCCTACGGCGCGGCGATTGCAACAACAGTGCCGGTCGTTGTAACCATTCCGGCCGCTTGATTTTGGAGGAGACGCAGCATGGACCGATTCACCGGCGGGTGCCTGTGTGGCAATGTCCGAATTGTCGCGTCGGGGCGCCCATACCGGGTCGGCCTTTGCCACTGTCTCGACTGCCGCAAGCATCATGGCGCCCTTTTTCACGCTTCCGCGATATTTCCTGAGGATGCGGTGACGATCGACGGCGAAACACGCGACTATGCCGGGCGGTTTTTCTGTCCGCGCTGCGGCTCGACGATTTTCGGACGCACCGCCGACGAAATCGAAGTGAACCTGGGATCCCTGGATGCGCCTGACCAACTGATGCCGACCTACGAAAGCTGGATCATCCGTCGCGAGTCCTGGTTGCCGCCGTTTCCGCTCACCAGACGATACGAGCGCGATCGTGACGCCACGGGTCGCTTTGAGGAATAGGTCGCACGAACGGTGCGACGGCGCCGGCGCGTCACTCCGGAAGGCCGGCCTTGCGGAAGCCGTCAACGAAATGCTCAAGCGTCGCAGCGTCGCGGAATGGCTCAGTCGCGGCCCAGTGGCGGATTGTGAAATGCGGGTTGCCGACGAGGAACAGTTCGACCTCCGCACGCGCCTCGTCGAGCCGGCCGAGTTGGGCAAGGCTTGCCGCCAGGAAACGGCGTGAGCTTGTACGATAAGTCTCGTCCCTGCGCAGTGTCTCGACAGCAGCCTCGTATTCGCGGGCCGCGTATTGCGCCTGCCCGAGTGTCAGATAATACCAACTTGCCGGAAACGGGTTCAGCCGGAAGGCCTTGCGGATGTGCTCAAGGCCCTCCTCGACCTGCCCCGCCAAGATCGCGATATCGGACAGTGCCGCCCAGGCATCGGCCTCGTTCGGGTCGAGCTCGATGGCCTTGGCGAATTCCGCATCCGCCTCGGCGAAGCTGCGCTCATAGGCAAGCAGGTAAGCCAAGACCCAGCGGCAGCCGGCATCGTTGGGATCGATCGCCACGGCTTTGCGCGCCAGCTCCAAAGCAACGCTACGGGACGTTTCGGTTGGTCCGCCGGAATGCACCCATCCCATCCAGTGGTTCATGGCAAGCCAGCGATAGGCCTCGGCATATTCCGGATCGAGCGAAACCGCGCGGGTGAGCATCAGATGCGCTTCCCGCGCCGTCTGCGGCGAATCATCCATCAGCTTGCGCGCGCGCACACACAGATCGTAGGCCTCGAGATTTTTGGGCCGATTGCGCGGCGGTGGTGCGCGTAGCCGGCCGAGCAGCGCCTCGACGATCTTGCCGGTGACCTCGTCCTGAACGGCAAAAATATCTTCCAGGCTGCGATCGAAGCGTTCCGCCCATAGATGATCGCCACTCGCCGCGTCGACCAGTTGTGCATTGATGCGCACCTGCCCAGCGGCGCGTCTTGCGCTTCCCTCCAGCAGGTAGCGCACGCCAAGTTCCCCAGCGATCCCGCGCACGTCCATCGCCTTTCCTTTGTAGGCAAAGGCCGAGTTGCGTGCGATGACGAACAGGCCGGAGATCCTCGACAGGTCCGTGATCAGGTCTTCGGTCAACCCATCGGCGAAGGATTCCTGCTCGGGATCGTTGCTGACATTAACGAAGGGCAGCACGGCTATCGATGGTTTGCCGGGCAGTGGCAAAGGTTTTCGCTTCGCGCCGCCGAGCTGTTCGACGGCGCCCGTGAAGCGGTAGCCGATGCGCGGAACCGTGACGATCCATTCACCGCCGTCGGCGGCCGGACCAAGCAGCTTCCGCAGCAGCGCTATCTGGACGGTAAGGTTGCCCTCCTCGACGGCGGTGCCCGGCCACGCCGCGTCCATCAACTCAGCCTTGCTCAGGATTTCGCCGGACCGTCCGACGAGCGCCGCAAGCAGCTTTAGCCCGCGGTAGCCAACGGCAACGGGGACACCGTTCCGGAGGAGCGTTCCCGCGCCCGGATCAAGCGCGAACGGTCCAAAGGCAAAGCGCGATCCCTGCATACGGCGCATCTATAGCCCGTTTGGAAGTTTTGAGAACTATTTGGGAGAGCTTAATTACGGCGCTGTTCGTATCCTGCAGAATTCCTCCTCTTTCAGGTCGAGGGTCCTCCCAAATCGTATTGGACCTCAAACCATATGGAGGTTTGCCATGAACGATATTCCTACCTTTGCCTCGGGCCAGCATAAGGCAGCTCGGCTGGCGGAAGTGTCGCGTCGGCACCACAGCCTGGCGACGCTGCGAAACATTATCGCGGCCTGGCGCGAGCCGACACGCTTTCGCTGGGACCTCAAGCGATTGGCGGAGACCAATCCCCATCTGATCGACGATATCGGTCTGACGAGACGACAGGCCGAGGAAGAGATCGCCAAGCTGCCCTTCTGGCAGCGATAGGCGAATGCTGCAAAGACACGGATCGCCAACGACCGGCGGCTGATGGCAGATGAAGACGAAGCCGCCGCCTCGAAACGATGATCACAGGCTAGTGGTCGCGGCGACAATCAACCCGCCCAAGACGGCAACATTGATGGTGAAGCCGGTACGAAGGGCTTCGCGTTCATAGCCGCTGTAGCGCCAGAAATTGAGCGCCATGAAAGACGCCGCGATGGTGAAGACGGCCAAAGCTGCGGCGGGAAAGGGTCCACCAAAGGCCCGTTGCGAGGCAAAAGCCGCCGCCGATCTCAAGCACCGATCCGGCCGCGAGAAGAGGCTTGGGAGCAGGAAAGCCCCGTTCGGCCAGGGACGCTGCAATCGCCCGGAATCTGAGGAAATGCTCGGCGCCTGCCCAGATAAAGACGCCGCCGAGCAAAACCACTCCGAGGTGGTGGAGGACCGCGATCATTCCTTGGTGCCGTCTTCGGTGTAAACCGCTAGCTCGTAACCGTCCGGGTCCGCAAAATGAAAGCGCCGGCCGCCGGGGAACCCATAAATCGGCCTGACGATCTTGCCTCCCGCTTGCTCGACACGCTTGACCGTTGCCGGCAAATCATCGGCATAGAGAATGACGAGCGGGCCTCCTCCGGACCTCGCTGGGCCAGCCGCAAAGCCGCCTGACAAGCGCCCGTCGTTGAACTCGCAATATTGCGGGCCGTAGTCAGTGAAGGTCCAGCCGAAGGCCTTTCCGTAGAAGTCGCGTGACCGCTGAATGTCTTTCACGTTGAATTCGACGTAGTCGATCCGTTGGTCGTTGTTGTTGCTCATGACGCATACCTCTCGTGTGATGTACGACGCCGAAAGATAAGCACGCATCTCGTTTGCCGGATTGAACAAAACGGCCATCGACGTATGAGCAGCAAACGGCGCTGCCGATGGCGATGCACGTGACATCACCCCTCATCTGCCCTCTTCGTTCCGGCCGGAAGAAAACAACCGATTCTTGCAACCGTTCTCGATTGGCAGACGTTGTCGGTCGTGCAGATTGTTGTCTCGAGCGACGGCCGGGCGCAGCCGCTGCGCCGTAGGTTCACCGCCGCTAATCCGAAGGGGAGCGAGATGAGCGATCCCGTCCCAGCGCAGGCAACGGGCACATTTCAGCAACGTCCAGTGTCGGCGCGGCTTCGCGGGACCTTCGCTTCGGTGTGGGTGCATCGAATGGACCCGGCGGGCTCACCGCCAATCGTCGTCATGCCCGACGCAACGATCGATCTGCAATGGATCGGAGGCAGCTTCCGAATTGCCGGACCTGACAAGGAGCCGCAGACCGAGGTTCTAGCGGCGGACGAGGTCGTGATCGGCTTGCGCTTCCATCCTGCCACGGCGGCGGCATGGCTCGGCGTGCCGCAAATCGAACTGGTCGGTCAGCGGCTGTCGCTCGACGATTTGTGGGGAGCGCGAGCTCGGCGCCTCGCCAGCCGCGTGCGCGCCAGCGACAATCTCGAAGATCTGGCCTGCTCGCTCCAACAGGTCGTCGCCGAGGAGATGGCCTCCGACGCCCCAGACGTTCCCATGCAGGCGGCATATCGCTTGATCGAGCGCGGTCCGCCACCCGACGCGCCTCTCGTCCCTTGGTTGATGCGCGCCCTCGAGATGAGCGAAAGGACGTTGCGCCGGCGCTTCGACGAGAGCTTCGGCTATGGCCCCAAGACGCTTGAACGTATCCTCCGCTACCAGCGCTTTCTGCGGCTTTCGAACCAATCGAACAGCACTACGGCCATCCTGGCAGCCGAGGCGGGCTATTCCGACCAGGCGCATCTTGTTCGCGAGAGCCGACGCCTGACAGGAAGCACCCCGCGACAGATTCATCACCTGCTGCACGGCGAGTGAAACCTCGGCGCGTTCTTCGACTTGGCGGCACGCTTTTGGCCGTTTTGTTCAAGTCTTCACTGTCGCCCGACTTTATCCTGGTGTCTCCGACAACCAGAGGAGACTGCCATGAAACCGCGCATTTCGGTTTTGACGATCGCTGTCGCCAACCTCGAGAGTTGCCTCGTGTTCTACCGCGACGGCCTCGGCTTGCCGACGGAAGGGATCATCGGCCGCGAATTCGAGCATGGCGCCGTCGCGTTCTTCACGCTGTCCGGCGGGTTGAAGCTCGCGATCTGGGCTCAGGACGACCTCGCCTACGACACCGGCCTGCCCAAAGCGCCGATCAGTTCGACCTCGTTCACAATCGGCCACAACGTTGTGCGCCGCGAGGAAGTCGATCAAGTGATGGATGAGGCCGCCCGTGCCGGAGCCGAGATCATCAGGCCTGCCCGGGACACGTTCTTTGGCGGGTATGCCGGATACTTCCGCGACCCGAACGGACACCTGTGGGAGGTCGTCTGGAACCCCGCCAACATACCGAGTGAGGATCCTCTTTAGGGCGGCGCGGACCTGCAGTATCGAACGGCGTTAGTCATCCCCAGTGCTGGCAAATTCTGTCGGCATCGGGGCGGGCGGCCATGCTTTCCCTGGCAAACGAAGCCAGCTCGACGGCAGTCCACCAGTCTTAAGGGGCTGATTGTGTAGCTTTATCCAGATTCGCCTCGCCTGCATGGCGCATCATGCGGCGGAAGCTCATTGAGATATGCGCCCGCCTTATGTGCCCTATGGACTCCCAGTCGCCGATCTCGGCGGCGGCAAGGACCTCTTCCATTTCGCGGCGGAACGCGGTGAATTCCTCGACAAGGCCCAATTGCGGCATCAGCTTCAGGACGACGCGCGCAACCTGAAAATACAGGCGCTCGCTGATCTCGCGCAGTGGCTGGTTGCCGGTCATCGCCGTGAGCTCGTAAAAGAAGTCCATGTTGAGGCGCAGGAAAGCGCGCTGGTCGGGATTGAGTATATCGGCATCGCAGCGCGCGATGAGCGCCCGTATCCGGTCGAGGTCGTCCGCCGTGCGCGGGATCGGTGAAAGCTTGCCGACGAGGAGCGCCAGCTCCAGGCGCAAATGATAGACCTGCTGCAATTCCTCGATATCGACGTCGGTGACGATCGTGCCGACGCCGTGGACGGATTGAACCAGACCCTCGGATTCAAGGCGCGCCAGGACACGCCGGACCGGCGTGCGGCTGATCTCGAATTCCTGGGCAAGTTCTTCCTCGGACAGACGGCTTCCCGGCGCATAGACGAGCAGACAGATGCGGTCGCGCAATATCCGGTAGATGCGCTCGAACCGCTCTCGCGCGGAGAGCGGGCGCGGCGGCGCGGCGGTCACCGTCGTGGGCGGCTTGGCCTTTGTCTCGATCGTCACCCAGCCTCCAGGACAGCGTGCAGGAATTGCCGTGTCCGCTCGTTCTTGGGAGCACCAAACAGTTCGCTTGGCGGCCCCTGCTCGCAGATCTTGCCTTGATAGAAGAAGCAAACGCGGTCGGAAAACTCCTTGGCGAAGCCCATCTGGTGGGTGACCATCAGCATGGTTAGATCATGCTCGCGGCCGATCTGCCTTATCACCTGCAGCACTTCGCCGACAAGCTCCGGGTCGAGCGCAGACGTCACCTCGTCGAACAGCATGATCTTGGGCCGCATGGCAAGCGCCCTGGCGATGGCGACACGCTGCTGCTGGCCGCCGGAAAGCTGTGACGGATAGTGGTCCTTCTTCTGGGCCAGACCGACCAGCTCCAGCAGCTCCGCCGCTCTTGCCTCGGCGTCCGCCCGCTTCATGCCGAGCACCGTTATCGGCGCCTCGATGCAGTTCTGCATCGCCGTCATATGCGGAAACAGGTTGAACGACTGGAACACCATGCCGATCTTGGCGCGGATTTTACGGATATGGGCGAGATCGGCGGGAACAAGCTTGCCGTTCCTCTCCATATGGGTCAGCGGCTCGCCTTCGACCCAGATGACACCGTCATTGATCGTTTCCAGCGTCATCAGCATGCGCAACACCGTCGTCTTGCCCGAACCCGACGGACCGATGACGGAGACTTTTTCGCCGCGCGCTATTTCGAGATTGAGCCCGTCGAGAACGGTTAACGTGCCGTAGCGTTTCGATACATTGTCGAAGCGGACCATCGGTTGTTCCGTCATCGCGTGGTCCTCCGGTTGAGCAGCTCTTCGAGGGAGCGGATGAGCGCCGCCGAAACCAGGCTCATGGCAAGGAAAAACAGGCCGACCAGCGTGATCGGCTCGGTGTAGCGGAACGTTTCGGAGCCGATGATCTTGGCAGTCTGCATCAGTTCCATCACGGCGATTGCGGAAAGCAACGGCGTCTCCTTGAACAAGGCCACCAGATAATTGCCGAGCGCCGGAACGATCGGCGGGATCGCCTGCGGGATGATGATGTCGCGAAACGTCGTCCAGGACGAGAGATTGAGCGCGATCGAGGCTTCCCACTGGCCGCGATGGATGTTGTCGAAACCGGCGCGATAAACCTCCGAGCAATAGGCGGCGTAGTGGATACCGATGGCCAGCACCCCGGCGGTGAAGGCGTCGAGCACGACACCGAATTTCGGAAAGACGAAATAGAGAAAGAATATCTGGATGAGCAGCGGGGTCGAGCGGATCAGCTCGACCAGCACCGAAATCGTCCAGCTGGTCCATGGCACGGCGATGCGGACGACCGCCAGCACCAGGCCGAGCGAGGCCGCAAGCGCAAAACCGATCAGCGTCGCCTCGATGGAAATGATGGCGGCGCGGGCGAGCACCGGCAGGATTTCCAGGGCAAATCCCCAATCCCAGATCATGCCGCCTTCCCCCGCGCCAGTCCGAGCGACGCCCGCCTTTCGAGAAGCCGCATGCCGATGGTCACAACCAGCGACATTGCCAGGTACATCAAAAGGACGAGGGTGAAGATCGGAATGGTCTTGAACGTGTTCTGGTTCATTTGCTGCGCCTTGAAGGCGAGGTCCGAAAGCGTGATCAGCGAAACCAGCGCTGTCGATTTCAGAAGCTCGATGAACAGATTGCCCCAGGGCGGGATCATCGCGACAAAGGCCTGCGGCAGGATGATCCGGCGCAACATCTGTGGGCGGCTCATGTTCAATGCCGTACACGCTTCCCACTGCCCGCGGGCGACGGACTGGATCGCGCCGCGCACGCACTCCGATCCGTAGGCGCCGACATTCAGGCCGAGTGCGAGCACTGCCACCACGAACGCGTTGATCGTGACGCCGAATTGCGGGAGGACGAAAAACAGCCAGAACAATTGCACCAGCGCCGACGTTCCGCGAAAGATCTCGACATAAACCGTGGCCAGCCATCTGAGCGGCGTTGGACCGTACATCCTTGCAAGTGCTGCAAGCACGCCCATGATAATTGCGAGCAGGCTGCCGAGGACGGCGATCTCGACTGTCAGGACCGCGCCTTGCAGCAGCCCCGGCATGAACACTCGGTAGCTTTCCTGTGTTGCCAAGGCGCCGATCACGACGAGCGCGATGACCAGCATGGCAACGAGCGTACGGATACCCATGCGATTCCCCCGGGGAAAAAGGGCGGCGCTTTCGCGCCGCCAGCAGTTGGGAACCTATTTGCCAGCACAGAGCTCTGCGGTCGTCTTGTTGGGGAGATAGTCCTTGCCGAAGCCGAGTGGCTCGACCAGCGCGATATGCTCCGGCGAACCGAGGAACTTCTTCAGCTCGGCGTTGAACGCCTCCTGCAGGTCGGTGTCTTCCTTGCGGAAGCCGAAGCCGCCATGACCTTTCACCGACTTGCCGGCGACCTCGCCGAAGGGCTTGGTCGATTCGACGCCGTCGGCTTTCTTGGCCATGTCCGCGATCGAAAGAGCGGTCAGTGCGGCAGCGTCGGCGCGGCCCGACTGGACGGCGGCGACCAGGCTGGACTGGTCGGGCAAGGAGACGATCTGCCCACCGGCAACGCCCGCTTCCTTGGCGAAGCCGCCTTCGACGGCGCCGGCCATCACGGCAAGCTTGAGATCCGGATTGTCCTTGATGCTGGAAAAATCCTTGATGCCTTTCGGATTGCCTTTTGCCACCAGCATAGCCTCGCCGATGCCGTAGGACGGCTCGGAGTAGTTGATCTCAGCGCAGCGCTTCGGAGTGATGAACATGCCGGCGGCGATGATGTCGAAGCGGCCGGCCTTGAGACCCGGAATGAGCGAGCCGAATTCGGTCAAAACACCGTCGACCTGCGGTATGCCCATCTTGGCGAGCACCGCCTTGGCGACTTCCGGCGCTTCGCCGGTCAGCTTGCCGTCTGGCGTGGCGTAACCGAACGGCGCCTCGTTGGCGAAACCGACGCGGATGTAGCCGTCCTTCTTGGCCCGTTCGAGGGTGGTTTCCGCGTGAGCGGACAGCGACGTCAATGACGTCGCGGCGAGCGCGATGCAGGCAGCCGCTTTCACGACCATGCGGCGCGATATCGATGATTTGAGCATGCTTTTCTCCCATTGAACAACTGTGGATGGTTCCCAGGGCGCGGCCTTCTTCGAGGTCGACGCCTGCTTGATCAGACGTATACAACTGCCCTAGACATTTCGCAAGCAGAGATATAGAAACCATGTAAATTCGGCGCTAATTCGTAGTTATCCAACAAACTTGACGTCGAGTTGTGCACAATTTCGCCTGGTTTGCCCATTTACAAGAGGGCAACAGCGTACCCAGAAGGCAGGACTTCGGTGGCGACCGCGAACGAGTTCGGGACATTCACGCAAGCGGAGTATGGGCAGCGCCTGGCCGGCGTGAAGACACGCATGCAAAAAGCCGGCTTCGATCTCGTCGTCTGTCAGGATCCAGCCAACATGTGCTGGCTGACCGGCTATGACGGATGGTCGTTCTACGTTCCGCAGTGCGTGCTCGTCCATCTGGAGGAGGACCGGCCGATCTGGTTCGGCAGGGCGCAGGATGCCAAGAGCGCACGCCTAACCACCGGCCTGCCCGAGACAAACATCGTGCCGTTCTCGGAACGGCTGGTGCAGCAGCCGGTCGAACACCCTTATGACGAACTCGCGCAACTGATCCGGTCGCGCGGCTGGGGAAAGGCCCGCATCGGCGTCGAGATGGACGCGCATTATTACACTGCGCGCTGCCACGCCCACCTTGTCGAGGGGCTGCCCGACGCGCACTTCGCCAACAACCACGATCTCGTCAATTGGGCGCGGCTGGTGAAATCCGAAGCCGAGCTGGTGCTGATCCGCGAGGCGGGTGCGATCTGCACGCATGCAATGAACCGCGCCATCGAGAAAATGCGACCCGGTGTGCCTCAGAACCATGTCATTGCGGAAATCTATCACGCACAGATCATGGGCGTGCCCGGAGCTGGCGGCGACTATGCCGCGATCTGTCCGCTGATGCCCGTTGGCGAAGGCACCAGCACGCCGCATCTGACGTGGTCCGACGCGCCGCTGCCGGACAGCGGCCTCGCCATTCTGGAGATCGCCGGCGTGCGCCGCCGCTATCATGCAGCCCTGACCCGGACGGTACATTTCGGCAAGCCGCGGCAAGCCATCCTCGACATGGCCAAGGCGATCGTCGAGGGCGTCGACGCTGGCCTCGAGAAGGCGCGCCCCGGCAACACCGCCGAAGAGGTGGAAGCCGTCTGGCAGGCAGTCCTGCGGAGGAACGGACTGAAGAAGGAAAGCCGCGTCGGCTATCCGGTCGGGCTCGCATACCCGCCCGATTGGGGTGAACGCACCGCAAGCCTTCGTCCCGGCGACACCACCGAGATGCAGCCTGGGATGTGCTTCCATTTCATGGCCGGCGTTTGGCTCGACGATTTCGGCATCGCCATCTCGGAATCGTTCGTCGTCACGGAACGCGGCGGCGAACGCCTCTGCGATGTGGCGCGCGAACTCATCGTTATCGATTGACATGGCGGCCGGGAAGCCGGCTGCCGAAAAGACCATGCCTGCCACCAAGCCGGCAACAAGCACGAGGACGCCCGATGGACCGTAATCCCTTTTCCGAAGCCGAAATCGCCGGCCGCCTTGCCAAGGTCCGTACTACACTGGCCGAGCGTGAGCTCGACGCGGCGGTCTTCGCCTCGCCGGAGAACGTCTTCTATCTCACCGGGCTCGATCACTGGGGGTATTTTGCCCCTCACCTGCTGATCGTCCCGCTCCAGGGAAAACCTGTCCTGGTCACCCGCTCGATGGAAAAGGTGACCATCGAGAAGCGGGTGAAGGCAGCGGAATTCCGTGGCCACTCCGACAGCGAAACGGCGGCCGACCTTGCCGCGCGGGTGCTTGCGGAGCTCGGCCTGTCCAGCAAGCGGATCGGCCTCGAATACTGGACGGCCGGCCTTAGCCATGGACTTGCCGTAGCACTCCAGATGCAAGCGGATGCCAAGTGGAGCGACGTCTCCGGTCTGATCGACAAGATGCGGCGGGTGAAGAGCGCCGAGGAACAGGTGCTGATGCGGCGCGCCGCAAAGGTGACGGACGCCGCCGCCGGTGCCGCGATCGCCGCGATCTCGGATGGCGCTTCCGAACAGGAGGTCGCCGCCCAATGTGTTGCGGCAATGATCCGCGCCGGCGGTCATGCGCCGGGCTTCGGACCGTTCATCCGCCCGGCCGCGCGCCTGGGTGAAGAGCACACGACCTGGGGCGACGGGATCTACCGCAGGGGCGAGCCGGTCTTCGTCGAACTGTCCGGCTGCATCTCACGCTACCACGCGCCGCTCGGCCGGCTCATTCGCATCGGCCACATAAGCGACGAAGACGCCACAATGGCGGCGGTGACCGCCAAGGCGTTCAACGCTGTCGTCGAGGCGCTGCGGCCGGGCGCCAAGGCGCGCGATGTCTACGCCGCCTGGCAGGCCGTCGCCGACGAGGCCGGTCTTTCCCACTATCGCCGCCATCACTGCGGTTACCTGGTTGGCGCTGGCCAGCCGCCATCATGGACCGGCGGCAATTCGGTGACCGGCTTGAGGCACGATTCCGACCTTGAGATCGAGACCGGGATGAGCTTCCACATCCTGTCGTGGCTGATGGGAACCGGTCGCGGCGATGACTTCGTCTCCAACACGGTGCTTTTGACCGACGCGGGTGCTGAAGTGCTCACCCGCACGCCGGCCGGCCCGATCGTTCGATAGGCCCGCACGTATGGCGCGCTACTCGGCACTCTCGATTTTCCGCAACGCGCTGTCTGGCCAGAAGAATTGGCAGCGCGCCTGGCGGGCGGCGGAGCCAAAACCGTCCTATGACGTGATCGTCATCGGCGGCGGTGGACACGGCCTCGCCACCGCCTTCTACCTTGCCGATAACCACGGTATCCGCAACGTCGCGGTGCTCGAAAAGGGCTATGTCGGCGGCGGCAATGTCGGCCGCAACACCACCGTCATCCGCTCCAACTACCTGCTCGACGGCAACACCCAGTTCTACGAATTCTCGATGAAGCTCTGGGAGACCATGTCGCGGGTGCTGAATTTCAACGTCATGTTCTCCCAGCGCGGCCAGCTCGTCACAGCGCATTCGGCCGATCAGCTCGACGGTTTCAGCCACCGCGCCAACGTCATGCGGCTGAACGGCATCGATGCCGATATCCTCGACCGCGAAGAGGTGCGCCGGCTGGTGCCCTATCTCGATTTTTCCGACACTGCCCGCTTCCCGATCCATGGCGCCATCTTCCAGGGCCGGGCGGGCACGGCACGCCACGACGCCGTCGCCTGGGGCTATGCGCGCGCCGCCGATAGCCATGGCGTCGACATCATCCAGAACTGCGAGGTGACAGGCTTCCTCCGCGACGGCGACAGTATCGTCGGCGTCGAAACGACGAAAGGCCGGATCGGCGCCGGCAAGGTCGGCCTCGCTGTTGCCGGGCATACATCCGTGCTCGGTGCCAAGGCCGGCCTTGAACTCGAAAGCCACGTCCTGCAAGCCTTTGTCACCGAACCGCTGAAGCCGCTGGTAGATCACGTCGTCGCCTATGGCGCCGACCACTTCTATGTCAGCCAGTCCGACAAGGGCGGGTTGGTCTTCGGCGGCAATCTCGACGGCTACAATTCCTACGCCCAGCGCGGCAATCTCGGCGTCGTGCGCGAGGTGGCGGAGGCGGCGATTGCATTGATGCCGTGTATTTCGCGCGTCCGCCTGCTGCGCCACTGGGGCGGCGTCATGGACATGACCCCCGATGCCAGCCCGATCATCTGCCCGACGCCGATCGACGGCCTCTATCTCAACGGCGGCTGGTGCTATGGCGGCTTCAAGGCAACGCCAGCTTCCGGCTGGTGCTTCGCCCACACGATCGCCACCGGCAAGCCGCATCCCTTGATCGCGGCCTACGGGCTCGATCGTTTCCGCACCGGCCACACGCTCGATGAGGCCGGCGTCGGCCCTTCCGCTTGGCTGCAATAGGAGGCGGAACAAAATGCTGCGCATCGAATGCCCCTGCTGCGGCCCGCGCGACCATGACGAGTTCCGCTACGGCGGCGATGCCTCGGTCACGCGTCCGGCCCATGACGATCCCGATCCGGAGGCCTGGTACCGTTACGTCTATATCAGGACAAACCCGGCCGGCCCGCACCGTGAATACTGGCAGCACGTGACCGGTTGCCGGCAATGGCTGGTGGTCGAACGCGACACCCGCAACCATGCCGTCGCATCAGTCGACTTCGCCAGGAAATCAACTCTCAGGAAATCACCGGCATGAGTTCGAACCGCAAACGCCTGCCGGTGGGTGGCCGTATCAGTCGCGAGGTGCCGCTCGATTTCACCTTCGACGGCCGCAAGCTGATTGGATATCGCGGCGACACCCTTGCCTCCGCGCTGCTCGCCAACGGCGTCACTCTCGTCGGGCGCAGCTTCAAATATCATCGCCCGCGCGGCATCTTTTCCGCCGGGCCGGAGGAACCGAATGCGCTGGTTACGCTCGGGATCGCAGGCAGGCGCGAGCCGAACCTGCCGGCGACGACACTGGAACTCGCCAACAGCATGGACGTGGAAAGCCAGAATCGCTGGCCATCGCTGGCCTTCGACGTACAAAGCGTCAACGGGCTGTTGGCGCCGTTTCTGTCCGCCGGCTTCTACTACAAGACCTTCATGGGCCCGACGCGCCGCGCCTGGATGTTCTACGAGCACTTTATCCGCAAGGCGGCCGGTCTGGGCAGAGCCGGCACCGGCCCGGATCCCGACCGCTACGAGGTTCGTCATGCTTTCGCCGATGTCGCAATTGTCGGCGGCGGCCCGGCGGGATTGTCAGCAGCGCGGGCAGCCGCCGCGGCCGGGGCGCGGGTCGCGCTGATCGAGCAGGATTTCCTGCTTGGCGGCCAGCTTCTGGCGGAACCGTCCGACAGCGCAGCGGCCGCATGGTTGAGGCAGGCCGAGGCCGAGTTGAAGGGCTTCGAAACCGTCGTGCTGATGAAGCGGACAACCGCTTTCGGCAGCTATGACGGCAATGTCATCGGGCTGGTCGAACAGCGCGATCCAACCGGTCCGAAGCCGAACGGCGAGGCGCGGCAAACGGTCACCATGCTGCGCGCCCGCTCGATCGTTTTCGCCACTGGCGCCATCGAGCGACCGATGGTGTTCTCGAACAATGACCGGCCCGGCGTCCTGCTTGCCTCAGCCGCCCGGACCTATCTCAACCGTTTCGCTGTCCTGCCGGGCAAGAAATCATTGTCGCCACCACCAATGACGGTGCCTGGCGCACCGCCTTCGACTATGCCGCAGCCGGCGCGGAGGTGACGGTTGCGGATCTGCGCGCAGTCCCGCCCGCAGCACTTGCCGCGGAAGCCGCACGGCTCGGCGTAATGATACGGGCCGGGACGCGGATCGTCGACCTGCACGGCGGCCATGCCGTCAGGCACGTAACGCTCAACGGGCCGGAGGGCCAGTCCTCGGCCGCCTGCGACCTGGTCTGCGTGTCCGGCGGCTGGTCGCCAACCGTGCATCTCACCTCGCACCTCGGTGTCAAACCTGTCTATCGCGACGATATCGGCGGCTTCGTGCCGGGCGCGTTTCCGGCCGGCCGGCTAGGTGCCGGCGCGATGATTGGGGCCTATGCAACTGCCGATGCCATCGAGGACGGTCATCGCGCCGGCATCGACGCGGCAGCCTCCGGCGGCAAGTCGGCGCCGGTTCCCGCTCCGGCCAAACTCGATCTCGGCGACACCGCCACGACGCTACTTCGCGAAGCGCCTTCCGTCGGACATGGAAAAGCCTTCGTCGATTTTCAGATGGATGTGACGACGAGGGATATCGAACTCGCCCATCGCGAGGGCTATGAATCGGTCGAGCATCTGAAGCGCTACACCACGCTCGGCATGGGTACCGATCAAGGCAAGACCAGCAATTTTCCGGCGCTTGCCGCGATGGCGGCGCTGCGCAACGCAACGATTCCCGAGACCGGCGTCACGACCTTCCGCCCGCCCTATACGCCGGTTGCCATCGGGGCGCTTGCCGGGCGCGCCATCGGCCATCATTTCAAGCCGATCCGCCGCACGCCAATGCACGACTGGCACATGGCCAACGGCGCCGAGATGCTCGAGGTGGGGCTCTGGATGCGGCCCTATTTCTACCGGCAGTCCGGAGATGACGTGAATGAAGCCTATGTCGCCGAAATGCGGAATGTACGTCAGGCCGCGGGGCTGATGGACATCTCCACGCTCGGCAAGATCGACGTCCAAGGCCCGGATGCGGCAATCTTCCTCGACCGCGTCTACGCCAACGGCTTTGCCAAGCTGGCGGTCGGCCGCGCCCGCTACGGCGTCATGCTGCGCGACGACGGCATCGTCTTCGACGACGGCACCACGACGCGGCTGGCGGAAAACCGGTTCTTCATGACCACTTCGACCGCCAAGGCCGCCGATGTGCTGTCGCGTCTCGAATTCCTGCTCGACACGGCCTGGCCGGATTTGCGCGTGGCCGTCACTTCGGTCAGCGACGAATGGGCGGCGATGTCGGTTGCCGGGCCTAACAGCCGCGCGATCCTGAATGCAGCGTTTCCCGCTCTCGACGTTTCCGACGCGGCGCTTTCGCATATGGGACTACTCGAAAGCGGATGGGGGGGCCGTGCGCTCCGCATCCTACGTCTCAGTTATTCCGGCGAGCGCGCTTACGAAGTCTATACCGGCGCCACTGCCGGTGAACAGCTCTGGAGCCGTCTGCTCGAAGCCGGCAGACCATTCGACCTGAAGCCTTACGGCGTCGAGGCGCTAGGTGCGCTGCGCGTCGAAAAGAGCCATGTCGCCGGACCTGAAATCGATGGACGCACGACGCTCGACGATCTCGGCCTCGGCCGCATGGCCGGCAAGCGCAGCGGCTTCGTCGGCGACGTCCTGCGACGGCGCCCTGCCCTCCGGGCGCCCAACCGGCAGCGCCTGGTCGGACTGGAATGCATCGAGGACGGAAAACGCCTGCGCGGCGGCGCCATCCTGTTCCTGCCGGATGAGAAACCCTATGGCCATGGGCGCGGTCGCATCACCTCCGTCACTTTCAGCCCCGAGCGCGGCCATTATGTCGGGCTGGCCCTGCTTGCCGGCGATGTCGCGGCAGAAGGAAGCGAGGTCGTGGCGGTCTATCCGATGAAGGCCGAAACAGTTCGCGCCCGCATTGTCTCGCCAGTATTCCTCGATCCACAGGGAGAACGGCTGCATGGCTAGCTTGACCTCTTCTCGGGATTTCAGCCTATCCGTGGCCGATTGTCCGCTTATCCAGATCGAGGGCTGGGACGGGACACTGAGACAATTCGAAAAGAGCGTCTCGGCGTCGCTCGGCACGAAACTTCCCGCTTCGGTCGGAGAGACCGTTCGCCACAAGGGGCTTCTAATCATCCGCATTGCACCTCGCCGCCTCTGGCTGGTTCTCGACGAAGGCACGCAAGCGCCCGCGCTTTCCGTCGACCCCGATCTCGGCTGTTCTGTTCCCCTCGGCGAAGGTCGTGTTCGTTTGAAAATGGCCGGCCCTGACATCGCAAGGCTTCTGTCCGGCTGCATTACCGTCGACTGGCACGCGCCGGCCGCCGCTCCGGGCCGCGCCGTGCAGACATCCTTCCATCATGTCTCCGTGCTCTTCCTGCGCACCGGCGAGGCCGCGTGCGAACTCATCGTGCCGCGAAGTTTTGCCCGCAGCCTCTCGGATTGGATTGCGGATGGCTAGCCAATGGTGGTTTCTCGGGCAAGGATCGGCTTTAGCGGCCGATCCAAGCCGCTATCACGAAACCGTTTACTCTCTTGCTGGCCAGTCTTGCAGAAGCGTAATCCCAAATTTCGGCGCGGCTGCTTTGAGCCGCTCGATATCGGCAGACGTCGGCGGCCCGACCACCTCTCCCTTGCCGAGTTCATGGCCACCTTCGGCGAGGAACTGCTCGAACACACTTGGCGTGTCTATCAGGATGTAGCGAACGGGCTGGTTGCCGGGATTCACGAGCTGGTGCGGGATGCCGCGCTTCAAAAACATGCTCTCACCGGGCGAGAGCGTTCGGACCTCGCCGGCCACAATTGCGGCCAACTGCCCTTCGATGACGTAGACTGTCTCGTCGTCATTCGCGTGAACATGGATTGGTGTTTTCGTCTGCCCGTCGCTTCGGTTTTCGAAGAGACTCAACAAGCCTCCCGTCTGTTCGCCGGAGACCAGTCGCTTCATGACGATGCCTGCGAGCACGAATTCCTTTGGGTCAACATCTGTCATTGATCCAATCTGCCAGGTACATTCGGAGTAGGCCCGTACCGTGCCGTCAAGCAGACAAACTGCGCAGCGACATCCGGCAAACGTCGAACGGGCTCACGGGTTCCCGGTCGCCGGAGTTCCCTCTTCCCAAGCTCACTTTGGACGAAAAGCCGGCTAACCGGACATGCTGGCCGACACCGACATACGCCAACTCGAGGGCGCCGCAGAGGTCCGTCTAATTGACGGCGAAGCTGCAACGGGCTGCCAGACTCTCGCCAGGGCCAAGCACCGACAGTCCATTCCATTTGTCGATCGAACCACGATTGTGAGCATCGACCGCATGACTGACCGGTTCAAAACAGAAGAAGTCGCTCTCGTCCGATGGCGAATAGACCAGGTAGAAGTTCAAGGGCGACGAAGCTTCAATCCGCAGGCTGCAACTGTGCTCCGGCCACGATATGGTAGCGACGCCGTCCCAGCCGGCAAACAGATTGTTTATCCATCCGCTCGGCAATACGGCCGGGGCGCCGAAATCCCAATCGGGACGGGTTTTGACATCCACAAACCGTTCGGGGAGATGGCTGGGCAGTTCGAGACAAACCTGCGAGGCCGGCGCATGAAGCGCGGTCCGTGCCGTTCTCGGGAACCATGGATGGATACCAAGCCCGAACGGCAGCCTGACCGAGGCCCGATTGACGATGCGAAGCTTCAGCTCGAGCCCTTGTCTGGCTAGCGCGTAGCTCACATCGGCGCGATATCGGTATGGGCCGGGTCCTTTGCTGATAAGGGACAGCTTTGCGTTATCTTGCGCTACGCTGTCGACGTCCCACTCGCTCGAAAATCCATTGCCGTGAACGGGAAATGGCTCGCCTGCAACATTGGCAGGCAGTTCGTGGAATTTGGAGTCGAATGTGAATCCGCCGCCCGAGATGCGATTCGACCACGGCAAAAGCAGGTTGCAGGCAAGGTCGAATGGGTTGCTGCTCCCGCCGTTTGGCCAAGGCCTGAAGATCGGCACGCGCCCATGGTCCAGTCTCGCAAGACCTGCCCCAAGCGACGGGACGATTTCAGCGGACAGGTCTCCGCTTCCGATTTTGATCGTTCGGACCATCAGTTTCAGACGGTATCGGCCTTGGCAGCGGCGATCGGCTGTGGATGGCGGCCTTTGCGAGCCACTGCAAAGAGGTCGTTCGACGCGATCCCGATGAGCGCCTTCATCTGATCGTGAGCGTCGTCGGCCCTGCGCATCCGGATTGCCTCCAGCACGTCGCCATGCGCGCTCAGCGTCTGCTGGTAATTAGCGGTGGCCGATGTGGTCAATCGGAAGGAGAAGCTGAGGGCGGCAGCAAGCATATTGCCGAGATTGGCGAACACCGGGTTGCGGCTGGCACGAAGGATGGCGGTATGAAACCTGACGTCGGCATCGAGACACGCAGCAAGGTCGTCCTGCGGAGCAATGCGCATGGCCTCATAGGCGGCTTCGATGACTGCGAGATCGCCTGACGTCGCCATCTTGGCCGCAAGGTGGGCGGCCGCGGGTTCAATGATCAGCCGCGCCTCGATCAATCCGCGGACGAAATCGAGATCGGGCTCGATATCGCGCATCCATTCCAGAACCTGTGCATCCAGCCTGTTCCATTCGCTCGACACGCGCACACGCGTCCCGGCCCGCTTGCGTGCCTCGATCAATCCTTTCGCCGAAAGCGTCAGAAGAGCATCGCGAAGCGCCGTGCGGCTCGCCCCGTAGATAACGCAAAGTTCAGCTTCCGTCGGCAAGACGGAGTGCTGCGCGTAGGAGCCGGCGAGGATTCGCTGTCCGAGATCGCGTGCGATGCGATCCTTGAGCGATGACGTGGCGCCATCTGCGGCAGGAATGTCCTGCTTGCCTTGGCCAGTCGAAGCGATCGCCGTGTCCATCGTCATGTCCTGTTCAAGTGGTACTCGGCAATTACCACAGCAAGTATCAGCAGCGAGCCCTTGGCAAGCAACTGATAGAAGGTTGGCACGGACGTCAGTATCATTCCGTTGTTGAGGACACCAATGATGGCGACGCCCAGTAGTGCGCCGACGATCGTGCCCTTACCGCCCTGCAAGGCGCAGCCACCCAGAACGGCCGCTGTGATGGCCTCGAGTTCCAGGCCTTGGGATCCGGATACGGGCTGCCCCGAGCCGGTACGGGCAGCCAACAGAATCCCGGCCAATCCGGCCGCCACTCCACTCATGATGTAGATGCCGACACGGTAGCGGTTGATGTTGATGCCGGAGAAGCGTGCAACAACGGGATTGCCGCCCAGGGCATAGATGTTGCGGCCAACGATCGAGCGGGCAAGGAAGAGATGGAACACGATCGCGGTCAGCAAAAGAATCCAGATCAGCAGAGGCAGGCCGAGGATTCGTCCGATCCCAATGAAGCGGAAAGTGTCGCTGAAAATCGCGATCGATTGCCCATCGGATATGATGAACGCGATGCCGCGGAAGATCGCCATCGTACCGAGAGTCGCGATGACAGCGTTGACCCGCCCGTAGGTGATGATGATGCCGTTCACGAGGCCGGCAAGACCACCCAGGACCAGGCCGGCAAGAATGCCCGCTGCCGGCGATCCGGTCGCCTGGATGGCCATTGCCGTCGATACTGTGGTCAGACCGACGATTGCGCCGACGGCAATATCAAGCCCGCCGGCGACGATGACCACGGTCTGGCTCATCGCCAGGACGCCCAGGATGGTAATGCCCAGACCGATGTTCAGCAGGTTTCGGCTCGAGAAGAACACGTCGCCTCTCAGAGTGCCGAAAATGAGCACGAGAATGGCGAGAGCAACCAGGAGGCTTATGTTGTGAATGCCGATGCGCTCTGCCATGCGCAAGGAAGGGCGTCTTTTGCCGGTTTGTGTTGTTGCTGTCCTGAGCTCAAGGCTGTTCACTGAATTTGTCCTCCGAGCGATGCTACAGATTGCGGCATGGCGTGCTTCAGGATCGTGGCCTCATCGATGTCTGGGCGGGAAAGTTCGGCCGTGATCCGGCCTCCAGCCATGACAAGCACCCTGTCGGCGAGCCCGATCAGTTCGGGCATTTCCGAGGAAATCAGGATTATGCCGATACCGCTTGCGGCGAGTTCATCGATCAGGCGATAGATTTCCGCCTTGGCGCCGATGTCGATGCCGCGGGTCGGCTCGTCGAGGATGAGAAGCATCGGCTGCCGGGCAAGCCAGCGCGCGAGAACGACCTTCTGTTGATTGCCACCCGACAATTTCGAAACCTGTTCGTCGAGGTTGGGCGCCTTGATCGACATCTTTGCTGCAAGCGGTGAGACGATCTCCAGTGCCTTGCGCCGGTTGAAGAAGCCGAAGGTCGACGTCTTGTCGGGCACGCAAAGCGAGGCGTTGTCAAGAATGCTTCGGAACAGCAGCAGGGCCTCGTGCTTGCGGTCTTCGGGGGCGAAGCCGATGCCTGCCACGATCGCTGCATGCGGACTGTTGGGGCCAACGGGCACGCCGCTCATCGTTATGGTTCCGTCGAGGCGCCGATCATAGCCGACAATCGCCTTTGCCAGCTCGGATCGACCCGCACCCATAAGGCCGGCAATGCCGAGCACCTCGCCGCGGCGGACCTTGAGGCTCACATCGGTGACGTGGTCGGTGGTCAAGCCCGCCACCTCCAGCAACGGTAGCCCCGATTGCCACGTCTCGCGCGTAAACAGATCGGCGATGTCACGGCCGACCATGAGTTTGGCTATGGTCTGCTCGCTGGCACCGTCCGCGCGGGAATCGTCGACCAGCCGGCCGTCCCGCAAAACGACAATGCGATCCGCAAGGTCGATGACCTCGTTCAGCCTATGAGAGATGTAGACGATCGAAGTGCCCTCTTCGCGCAGCCGCCGAATTACTGAAAACAGACGGCGCGCTTCGTCGTCGGTCAGCGACGAGGTCGGCTCATCGAATGCGATCAGCTGGCCGCCAGCACGTATGGCGCGCATGATTTCGATCATCTGGCGCTGTGCCGGACCGAGCGTGCTGCAGAGTTGACGCGCCCGCATATCCTGCTGCATGCCGAAGGTCGCAAGCACCTTGTCGGTCTGCTCCTCGAGCCTATGCCAGTCGAGCAGGACGCCTGCCAGCCGTGGCAGTTCGCCGACGAAAATGTTCTCGGCCACGGTCAGGTTCGGAACGATCTCCGGCTCCTGATGGATGACGCGTATTCCGGCTCTGTGGCTGTCGCGCGGTTCGCTGAAAACGATCGGCGTGGAGCCATACAGCACGGTGCCGGTGTCCGGTGCGAACACGCCCTCGAGAATTCGCATCATTGTCGATTTGCCGGCGCCATTCTCGCCAACCAGAGCGAGCACCTCTCCTGGCCGAAAGGCAATCGAGACATTGTCGAGCGCCTGCACGACGCCGAAGCGCTTCGATATCCTGTCGAGCGAGAAGAAATCCGATTGCATCAAAGCTCACTCCCGAGGATCGATCCCGTGTGCCTGCCGACGAACTGCCGGCCCAAAGAGCGTCATGCGCCCTGCGGCATGACGCATATCTGGTTCAGTGGCAGAGCTTGGCTTTGTAGTCCGACGCAAAATTTTCGGCGGTGATGTATTCCGGGTCCGTGAAGGACTGAACGGGAAGCTTCGTTCCGTCCTTGATGGAGGCCAAGAGAATCTTCACCGCCAGCGCGCCATGATTTTCCGAATTGAGCCACATCGTACCACGGAACGCCGAGGGCTTTCCGGATCCGAAAGCGTCACAAGCGCGGCTCCCGTCGATGCCGATCCCCATGCCCTGGTCTGCGGTATAGCCGGCGTTTTCCAGGGCTCGCGCACCACCCAGCACGCCATCATCGTTGCATGAATAGAATATCCAGTTCGTGACGCTGGGATTGGCCGTCAATGTGGTGGTCATCACGTCGATGGCGTTGACCATCGTATTGTCGTAGGGGACGCGAACGATATTGCCCGGCTTGAAATCGGACACCGCCTTCAGGAATGCTTCTTCCGCGCCCTTGTTGCGCTGCATGCAGGTATCCGCTTTGCGGTCCTCGATCGACGCGATGCGCACCTCTTTACCCGCCCAGCCGTCGGCCTTGTAGAGCTTGGCAAGCTCTTCGCCCACCCGCGCACCGATGTTGTAGGCATTCATGCCGACATAGGGGACCTGAGTGCCGTCCTCGTAGTAGATGTCGTCGTCGACCGCCACCAAGGGAATTTTTGCGGCCTTTGCTTTCTCGGCGATGACCGGTCCCAGCGCCTTGTCGGGGACGACAATGGCGATGCCTTTTACGCCATCGCCGACCATCGTATCGAAGGTCGTGATCGTCAAATTGGCGTCGAACTGAACGTCCTGCGACACGAACGCAGCCCCTGCCGCCTCGGCCGCTTTCTTGGCGCCGCCGACTTCGGCGACAAACCATGGATGGTCTCCCATCTTGTTGATGTAGCCGATCTTGATGTCGTCTGCGCTTGCTGCGCCACTCATCAGTCCGGCAGCCAGTACCGCAAATGTCGCCAAAGCCTTTGTTGTGGTTTTCATGAAGATCCTCCCTGAGAGCTCGATGGTCGTTGCTAGTCGTGGTAGAGAACCGAGCGCCCACCATCGATGGTGATCGTCTCGGCATTTATGAACGGCGCTTCGTCCGAAGCGAGGAAAACCGCCGTCATTGCAACCTCGTCCGGCCGGCCAATGCGCTTGGGCGGATGAAGGTCGTAGGCTCGCCGCTTCTCCTCGGCGGGGTTCGGGAATGTGTTCCAGTAGGCTTCCGCGATCGGCGTCTCGATATAGCCGGGGGCGATCGCGTTCACCCGGATACCGCGCGCGGCATATTCGATGGCCAGCGAACGGGTCAGGCCCAAAAGTGCATGCTTGGCGACCGGATACGGGAATGTATGGGGAATGATCTGGAACGCGTGACAGCTCGCTATGTTGACGATAGACCCCGAGCCCTTCGCCAGCATCGTCGGCAAGACTGCCTTGGCGCAGAACCATGCGGCCTGGAGGTCTAGCTTGAGACAGCGGTCCCATTCCTCATCCGGCATCGCCAGTGGTTCGTAGAAGACGTTGGCACCGGCATTGTTGACGAGAACGTCGACGCCGCCATAGCTCGTGATCGTGCGGGCGACCATGTCCGCGACCGCGGATGCGTCCGTGACATCCGTCTCGACGAACGATACGTCGGCGCCTCCGACACGCAGTTCGTCGGCGATCGCTTTGCCGCTTGCCGCATTCAGTTCGGCAATGACGGTCTTTGCCCCATGCATCGCAAAAGCCCGGGCGGTGGCGGCACCGATGCCTTGGCCGGCGCCTGTGACGATTGCGATCTTTCCTTGCAGCCGGCCTGCCATTGCATTCACCAGTCGACCACGGTGCCGTCCGGCATGACGGCGTTGCGGGCATGCAGCACTTCCTGCTTGAAGGGGTGGCGCGCGATAACGTCCTCCTTGACGGTGACGCCAAGGCCCGGCAGTTCGGGCAGATCCCAGCGGCCTGGCTTGCGCCGAATTGGCCAGGTAACGACATCGTCGTACCAGGCGACGGCACCGGACATCTCCTCCTGAATGACAACGTTTGGGGTCGATATGCCGAAATGAAGAGCAGCCACACCGGCGATCGGACCGAGCGGGTTGTGCGGCGCAAGGCCGATGCCTGCGGTTTCCGCCATGGCCGCGATCTTCTTTGTCTCGAGCAGACCGCCAGTGTGGCAAATATCCGGCTGGGCAATGTTGAAGGCGCGGGCTGCGATCGAGTGCGTGAATTCGCGGCGCCCGATCAGCCGTTCGCCGGACGCGATCGGCACGGCCGATCGCGCCGTGATATGCGCCAGTCCGGCAACATCTTCGGGCGGCACGGGCTCTTCCGCGAACATGATGCGGGCCGGCTCGATTGCCTTGAGGTAATCCATCGCCGCGTTAACCGATGCAGGGCGTCCGTGGAAATCAACCATGATGTCGATATCCGGGCCTACCGCCTCGCGAAGTGAGCCAACCATGTTGGCAACAGAATCGACTGCCTTCGCAGGAGACACGTAGTGGGTGTAGGGAATGCAGACGACCTTGACCGCATCGTAGCCTGCTTGCGTCACGATGCGTCCGCGTTCCACGATGGCATCCGCGGATCCGGTCTCATAGACCGCCTTCATGTCCCCGAGGCCGAGATGCGTATAGGTGCGCAGATAGTCGCGGACCCGACCGCCCAAAAGGCGCCAGACGGGGACGCCCAACGACTTGCCCAATATGTCCCAGAGCGCGATCTCGATGCCGCTGACGGCGGACATTCCCTCGACGCCAAGACGCCAAAAGCCGTGCCGCGTAAGTATCTGGTAGCACTGCTCCACATTGCGCGGATCTTGCCCGATGAGCAGGGCCTCAAGGTCCTGAAGCGCCCCAACGACGGCTCGGGTCTTCCATTCCAGCGTTGCCTCACCCCAGCCAAACAGCCCGGGCTCGTCGGTTTCGACGCGAACGAAGACCCAGTTGCGCATTTCCGCATTGCAGACGCGCGCCTTGATGGCCGTGATTTTCATTGGTCCTCCCAGACCTGCCGTCTTTTTTCGAGGCAATATGTATGATTTATTACGGATAATATGAACGAGTCAAGCGCAACATCGATGTGGACCAGCGCCTCGCCTCGACGTTCAGCGCAAATGCGCAACCATCATGTCCTCGCCACCCATCCAGCGCAGGCATCAGCAGCTCACTCAGCTTGCCTGATCAGTATTCGCTGACGTCGATGACAGCCTGGGCAAAGGCTTGCGGGGCTTCTTGAGGCAAGTTGTGGCCGATACCGCCGATGATGATCCGGTGCGTGTATCTGCCCGAGAATTTCTTGGCGTAGGAACTGCTGTCGGGATGGGGTGCACCATTGGCATCACCCTCAAGGGTAATGGTCGGCACTGTGATCACGGGAGCTTCGGCCAGCCGGTTTTCCAGAACGTCATATTCCGGCTCGCCCTGTGCCAAGCCAAGCCTCCAGCGGTAATTGTGAATGACGATGCTGACATGATCCGGGTTGTCCAAGGCTGCGGCGCTGCGCTGGAAGCTGTCATCGTCGAAATTCCACTGCGGCGAAGCGAGTTTCCAGATGAGTTTGGCGAAATCGCGCGTGTATCTCTCGTAGCCGGCGCGGCCGCGATCCGTGGCGAAGTAATACTGATACCACCATTGAAGCTCCACCTCCGGTGGCAGCGGCACCATGCCGACCTGCTGATTTCCGATGAGATAGCCGCTCACCGAGACGATCGCCTTGCAACGCTCCGGCCAGAGCGCGGCAACGACATTGGCCGTTCGGGCGCCCCAGTCGCAGCCGGCGATCGTGGCCTTTTCGATCCCCAGCGCATCCATCAGGGCAATCGTATCCGCAGCGAGAGCCGACTGCTGGCCGTTGCGCATCGTCTCGTCCGAAAGGAAGCGCGTAGTACCGTAGCCGCGCAGGTAGGGCACAATCACGCGGTACCCCTTTGCGGCAAGCAGGCGAGCGACGTCGGTGTAGGTGTGAATGTCATAAGGCCAGCCATGAAGCAGGATCACTGGGGCACCTTCGGCGGGCCCTAGCTCCGCATATCCGACGCTCAGCTTTCCGGCATTGACCTGCCTGAGCGAGCCGAATGATTTCTGCCTGGTTTGCATCGCGGATGCCTTCGCCTCGACCGTCCAAGTGGCTGCCGGTGCGTTCAAGCCGAGTTCGGTGGCGGCGAACGTCATTGCCGTTGCACCAACAATGCGTCGGCGGCGATGATCGACCGTCTCGGGAGCTTTATTCGCATTCATGATGAAGCCTCTATGATGACCAACAAGCGGGAGCGACCAGAACCCGCCGCCGTATCGGCCGACAGGAAATATTGCGCCTATTCCGACGGTGACTGCGACGAATCCAGGATTGTAACCGCTCGGCCAGGAGGCAGTGCGGCGAGTTCTGACCGGATGCCGGTAAGGTCCAGCGTTTCCTCGATTTCCCTCCTGAGAAATTCGAGACGTAGGCCGTCCCCGCGCTTGGAAGCGGCTGGATGTAGCATCCGCAGAAACGGCAGCATGAGAATGACTCCTGATCTTTGTTGGGGTGAGAGGATATATTGCGTCTGATCTTATGCTCGGAGCCACCCTCGGCTTTTAGACGAGGCCCTCACGATCCATTGCGATGCGCACGGCCGGTCGCGCAGCCATTCGGGCGCGAAGCGCTTGCAAAGGCGCGGGAACAGGGACGTGGAAGCGGGCCGCCCAAAGCAGCATCACGAAAAGATAAAAATCCGCCACGCTGGGTTTGTCGCCGAACAGATAGTCGGTCTCGAGCCCGTCAGCGAAGAACTCGAGTTGGCTCGTAATCGCCGCGCTCGCCTTGGCCTTTTCGGCATCGCTGCTTTGGTGCCACATCGGCTTGAAGCTTCGGTGTATTTCAGTTGAGACGTAGGCCAGCGCTTCGAGAAGGCGGGTACGGCCCAACGGCCCCGCCACTCCCAGTGCCGGGTATTGTGACGCAATCCAGTCGAGGACTGCGATATTTTCCGTCGGCGCTTCGCCGCTATCCAGCACGAGGGCTGGAACATAGCCCTTGCGCGTGACGGTGGTGAAATCATCCCCGGAGCTCGTTCGTTTGGTTTTGAGGTTCACGCTTTCGCGCTCGAAGGAAACACCGGCCTCTTCCAATGCGATGTGATCCGCCAGGCTACAGACGAGAGGGCTGTAGTAGAGTTTCACCGTTTTCCCTTTCTGACCCCGATTGAGTTCCGCAATTGGTCGTCGCCGGGCGAAAACCTGCCCAGCGCCACGCGAGACAACTGCTCCAAAAACTCGCACTTGGCGGGGACGACGACTACGACACCGACAGCTAGGCATGCCTATGCCGAGGTATGATCGGGCTGAAGTTCGGGATCGCCGTGCGCAATGCCGGACGGTATCTCAGCTCAGTGGCCAACGGTTACCTGGAGGAATTCAGAACCTTCCATGACGGCGTCATCGCCAGCCCGGCCAGTCCTTCGCTCAGGAAATCATAAACGAAAGTATTGGACGCACGCGCCGTTGGCACGATGGCTCACACCCGGCCACGGCCGGCATATTCCGCGCGGCATGAGCAGACTGGAAGGCGAAAGCTGTGGCCTGCTTTTGCTCGATTGCCACCAACGCGATGACGCAGCTTCCAACATAGGAGTCGCCATCATGGCCGACCTTTCCGAAACCTCCACAGCCGAGCACACATTGCACGTCGAAGCGCCCGACGCGATCGAGGTCGACGTCTCCTCGCTGAGGCCAGGAACGTCGCTGATCGTCGACTGGCACGGCAATCCGGTGGTCGTGCGCAACCGCACTGAGCAAGAGATGAAGGACGGCCAGTCAGTCAGTCTCGCCGAGCTCAAGGATCCAATCGCCCGCAACGCCAACCTGCCGGTCGACGCGCCGGCAACCGACGCTAACCGAACTATGCCGGGCAAGGAAGCCTGGGTGGTGATGGTCCAGGTCTGCACCCATCTCGGCTGCATCCCGCATGGTCAGGAAGGCGACTTCGATGGCTGGTTCTGTCCGTGCCACGGTTCACAACACGACACCGCCGGCCGCATCCGCAAAGGTCCGGCACCCGAGAACATGGCGGTACCGGTGTTCCAGTTCGTTTCCGACACCAAGATCCGCATTGGTTGAGGCAGGGGGCATTTCGATGAGCGGCGACAAACACTCGACCTATACGCCCAAAACCAGAATCGCACGTTGGTTCGATGCCCGCCTGCCGCTGCCGCGGCTGGTGCACGACAGCTTCATCGTCTATCCGGTGCCGCGCAACCTGAACTATGCCTATACGTTCGGCGGCATTCTCACGATCATGCTGGTTTCACAGATCCTGACCGGCATCGTGCTGGCCATGCATTACGCTCCTGATACGGGACTGGCCTTCAATTCAGTCGAGGAGATCATGCGCGACGTGAATTCGGGCTGGTTGCTGCGCTATCTCCATTCCAACGGCGCGTCGTTCTTCTTCATTGCCGTCTACATCCACATCTGCCGCGGGCTCTACTATGGTTCCTACAAGGCGCCGCGTGAGCTGCTGTGGGTGCTCGGTTGCACCAATCTCCTGCTGATGATGGCGACGGCCTTCATGGGCTACGTGCTGCCTTGGGGACAGATGTCGTTCTGGGGCGCTACTGTCATCACCAACTTCTTCACGGCCGTCCCACTGATCGGCGACTGGCTCCAGCAGCTTTTGCTCGGCGGGTTCGCGGTCGACAATCCGACGCTGAACCGCTTCTTTGCGCTGCATTACCTGCTGCCATTTGTGCTTGCGGGCGTGGTGACCTTGCATATCTGGGCGCTTCACGTCGTCGGCCAGAACAATCCGACCGGCATCGAGGTCAAATCGAAAACCGATGTCGTGGACTTCACGCCCTATGCCACCGTCAAAGATGCCTTCGGCATCCTCGTGTTCCTGTTCTTCTTCGCCTATTTCGTCTTCTACCTGCCGAACTATCTCGGCCATCCCGACAACAACACGATCGCCAATCCGCTGAAGACGCCGGCCCACATCGTGCCGGAATGGTATTTCTTGCCGTTTTACGCGATCCTGCGGGCCATCACCTTCAATATCGGGCCGATCGATTCCAAGCTCGGCGGCGTGCTCGCGATGTTCGGCTCGATCGCGGTGCTGTTCCTGGTGCCGTGGCTCGACACCTCGAAGGTGCGCTCGGCGGTCTACCGCCCCTGGTATAGGGTGCTCTTCTGGCTGTTCGTTGCCAATGCCCTCTTTCTCGGCTGGCTCGGCTCCCGACCGGCGGAAGGCGCCTACGTCGTCATGTCCCAACTGGCGACGCTTTACTATTTTGCGTTCTTCGTCATCGCCATGCCGGTGCTCGGGCTGATCGAAAAGCCGCGACGGCTGCCGAATTCGATCACCGAAGCAGTTCTCGAAAAAGACAAGGCCAGCGGCCGAGGCCCGATCGCCGGGCCGGAGGCCAAACATTGAACTGTGAATGGCGGTGATCGTTCATGAACTGGTGGAACTCTCCTCTGGTCTACATCGTGTTGCTCGGCCTCGCCGGGATCGTCGTTTGGACCCTCATCCCCAGACGCTTCGCCAATGCGAAGCTGGTCGTCCAACTCAGCTTTTTCCTCGCGATGTCGGCCATGGTTCTCGACCTGCGCGTCGTGCCATACGAGGCCGCAGGGGACAACGAGACAACCGGAGGAGCGATCCTCATGGGCTCGGTCAAGCTGCTCTGGTGGGTTCACCTTGCCTGGGCGCTAATCGGATTTGTCCGTATCTATCTCGTTTTTGAGCGAAAGCCGCGCGAGGCACGTCTCCTGCAGGACGTCGTGGTCGGTATCGTCTATGCTGGAATGTTCCTGTCGATCCTGGCGTTCGTCTTTGCGGTGCCGGTCGGAACGCTCATTGCCACGTCCGGCGTGTTTGCCGTCATCCTGGGACTGGCGCTCCAGAATACGCTCGGTGACGTATTTTCGGGGATCGCGCTTAACCTCGGCCGCCCTTACGTACTTGGAAACTGGATCATTCTGAGCGACGGAACCGAAGGCCGCGTTGTCGAGACCAACTGGCGGTCGACCCAACTCCTGACCCCGACCCACAATGTCGTCGCGCTTCCGAACAGCCTTCTCGCCAAGATCGGGGTAACAAATCTAAGCGGTCCGGACGAGAGCCATGGACTTGCCGTAACCGTCAAGATGGCGCCAACGAAGACGCCGGCGATCATCGTAGACCTCATGCGCACCGTCTTGCTGAGCTGCAATTCAATCCTCCAGGACCCTTCGCCTTTGGTCACAATCAGAAGCCTGGATGCGGCAGCTATCGAGATCGAGTTGTTTTTTCGCGTCGCAAATCTTGACCAGCGAAGTGCCGCTCGGAACGAAATCTTCGATCTCATTTATCGCCATTCAAAGTCGACCGGCATGCTGCTGGCGGAGCCACTTTCGGCTTCGATTGCCATGACCAACCGGCTGAGCGACGAGAAGGCAGCCTCCCAAAGCTTCACCCCGATCGAACTCATCAGGTCCATACCGGTATTCTCGGCGCTAACGGATACCGAGCAGGAGTCGCTCGCCGCAGCGGCCTCGGTTCGCACCTACCATAAGGGCGAGATCATCGCACGACGGGGAGAGATGCTGCCGTCGCTCATGATCGTACGGACGGGAGTTATCGTCCGGCAAATTGGCGAGGACGATGCTCACCTGCAGGAGATCGGCCGGCTTGCACCCGGCGATTTCTTCGGCGAGACCGGCTTGCTCGCCGGCATTGGCGAGATGTCGAGTTTGCGGGCAATGACCCCCGTCGAGGTTTACGAGATAGACCAGGAAAGCTTTGCGCCGCTGCTGCACGAAAGGCCCGAAATGGCTGAAGATCTTGCGGCGATCCTGTCGAAGAGGGTGTCGGCTCTTAATGAAAGCGGCATCGCCGGACAGAACCACGCGAGCTCCAAATTCGCGCTCCTCAAAGCCATTCAGACAGTCTTTCGCGCCGCTCCGTTCAAGCGGGTTCGAGCACCTGGCTGACAAGGCATGCAGAAGGACAGAGATCCATGACCATCCGCCAAAGCGATATCACAGGCATCGATACAATCATCCAGCCGGCTATCCGTGATTTTGCCGACGGACTGAAGATAAGGCGCGTATTGCCCTCCTCGAATCGCCTGATGATCGGGCCCTTCATCCTGTTCGACCATTTCGGCCCCGCTATATTCGACGCAGGTCACGGTTTCGATATGGGACCGCATCCGCATATCGGCGTTGCGGCCGTGACCTACCTGATCGACGGCGAGATCGTCCACCGCGACAATTTCGGTAAAGTGCAGACCATCCGTCCTGGCGAGGTCAACTGGATGACGGCCGGGTCGGGCATCGTCCATTCCGAGCGCACGCCACCGGAAGTCCGGGCGTCGGGAAGCAATCTCTTCGGCGCTCAGGCTTGGATCGCCCTCCCCTCCCGCTATGAAGAAATTGCCGCCGACGTCGCACATTTTGGCGCTCCCGAAATACCCAGGATCTGTGCCGACGGCGTCGAGCTTACGTTGATCGCCGGCGCGTCCGACGGGTTGGTCTCGCCGGTAAGGACGTTCTCCGACATGGTCTATGCCGAAATTGTGCTCACGAGCGGTGCGCGATACCAGGTGAAACCCGAACACCGTGAGCGTGCAATCTACATCGTCGCCGGTGAGGTTGGAATTGTCGGCCAGTTCGGGACGTTTCATGAGGCCGAATTGATAGCTCTGGCGCCCGGCGCTGAGATTGTGCTCCAGGCGCCTGCCTTCCATGCGGCGAGGCTGATGCTGATAGGAGGCGAGCCCTTTTCCGAGCCACGTCATATCTATTGGAACTTCGTCTCCTCTTCAGCCGAACGGATCGAGCAGGCAAAGGCGGATTGGCGCGAACGCCGCTTCTCCGGCGTGCCGGGAGACCACGAGTTCATGCCTCTGCCAGATCGCAGCGTGTGAGGGATAAGGCAGCGGATGGTGACCTCAGCGCCGCGACAGCTTTACGCCGGTGGCGTAGGCAGACCACTACGATATCAAGTAGAGATCGTTCATCGTTTCCTCGTCGAGCAAACCGTCGAACCAGACGTCGAAGATTGTCTCGAGCAGGAACTCGTCGTTGCTTGCTTCGGAAAACAGCGTGAGGGACGCGTGCAACTTCTTCGCATCAACCTCACCGAACAGCGCGAGCGATTAGGCCGGAGAGCCGCTGCAGGGTGCCAACACATTCCCGATAACGGCCTCCTAGGATCGGAAATGAGAGATAAGCGCTGGCTTCGTCGAGCGATGTGATTGAATATGGCTCAGGCGCAGTACAGCTTCGCCTGGTGGCCAACCTTGGGAAGATGAACTCCATATAGGGAGTGCACATCATTCCTTGACGGAGAATAGCCAGCGCGTCGTCGTAGACCGGATCCTGTGCGCTGACGAACCTCTGCAAATCATACTCGTCGTGCATTAGGATAGATCCCTGGGAAACCCTCAACATTCGTGCCCTGACTAGCCGTCGACGACATCTGCATAGTCCGGGTGCTTGGCGAAAAAGCGGCTCATGAAGGGACATTTCAAGATCGCTTTACGGCCGGTTTTGCGGAGCAGCTCGAAGGTGCCCTGCGCCAATCGCGACGCGATCCCTTGTCCGGAAAATTCCGACGGGACTTCGGTGTGTCTCAGCGCGACCTTCCCGCCCTCGAGCCGATAGTAGGCCGCCGCAAACATATCGCCGGCGATCGGCAGCTCGAAACGGTCCTGTTCGACGTTTTCAACGACTTGTGCATCCATCTTTATCTCTCGATTGTATGTCACGTTTGTCACCGGAGGGAGATTGGCCGGCCGCTATCGCACCGCAGGTAACCGCAGAGTGACGGTCGTGCCTGCCCCAAGTGTGCTCTGAATATCGATGCTTCCGCCTGACTGCTCGGCAAAGCGCTTCACCATCGGCAAACCGACGCCGCCGAGGCCTTCGCTTTTGGTGGTGAAGAACGGATCGAAGGCGCAGACCATCGTCTCGCTGGTCATCCCGATACCGCTGTCCGCGACACGGATATCTACCTGACCGGCGGTAGAGCTTTCAGAGGCCAAGCCGGCATCGATCGAGATGAAGCCGCCGTCAGGCATTGCATCGCGCGCGTTGAACAGAAGATTCAGAACCGCATTTTGCAATCCAAGGCGATCGCATCTCACCAAAGGCAGGTCCGATCCAACCCGAAGCTCAAGACCGAAATTGGCATCCAAGGCGCTCCGCACGAGGGTTTCGATCTCAGCCAGGCAAGCACCTACGTTTGTGTATTCGATTTCCGCGGGGCTCTCTCGGGCCAGGCTGATGGTTTGCCGGACAAGGCCACTAGCCCGTTCCAAAGCCGTTTTGGCGCCGGCAACTACAGGCCCAAGCGCCGGAGCCGCTTGGATGCTCGGATCGCGGGCCAGGTGGTTCAACGCCGACGAGGCGACCTGAATGAGATTGCCCAGGTCATGGACGATGCCGGCCGTCGACATTTGCACGGACATACCACTTCCAGGACCATCGGACAGGCTGTCGAAGACATCTTCTTTTATGTCCGGACGAAACATTTCATTACCCCGTTGGCTCAGCCGACGCCTATTTGCTTCAATACACCATAATTTATGGTATTTATTATCCATTATGTCTAAGAAGACTCCGATATATACTTCTGTATATCCAAACGCGAGACCATGATCTATTGATAGCCGATCCCGCTGATGTAGTTGGCAAGCAGCCGTTCCTGCAGTTCCTCTTGTTTGAAGAGCGCCTTCATCGCATCACGGATATCGAGGACGCCTAGCGGTTTCGAGTCAGCCCCGAGCACCGGCACATTCTGCAGGCCTTGCGCGGCCATGGTCTGCCAGACTGAATGAAGATCATCATCGGGACCACAAGACACGATGGACCGGCTCATCAATGCCGCAATCGGCGCTTCTGTTGGCCCTGAATTCGCCAGATGGCGGACAAGGTCGGACTTGCTCAGCACGCCTGCCGCCTCCCCACTGCCGTGGCACACCACGACCAGGCCTATTGCGGGCCTGGAAAGTGAGAGTGCTGCACTGCGGAGTGGAGCATCGACGTCGATCACCATGAGACGGGCCGATATTACTGGATGCAGACTGTCAATGCGCATGACGCCCTCCTGAGAGCGCCTCGCGGCCGCGGCCGGGAGGCTGGGATCGGTTCCAGGGTTTGGTCGCCGAGGTCGGCGCCTTTGCCTGGCCGGTCAGAATGGCGCGAAAACAAGCGCCATTCTGACCCATTCCAAAGATTAGCTTAGTGCTGCTTTGCTCAGGCCAAACTTCGCATCCCCCGAGCCCGGGACGGGTTTGAAGCCGATGTTCAGACGGTTCCAAGAATTGACTGCCAACGAAGGTCAGATCGGAGATTTCCTTCTCAGAAAGCTCCGACCTGACCCGATCGTAGATCTCGTCCGGGACACCCTGCTCGGGCAGCTTGGTCAAGACTTCCGTCCATGCCAAGGCTGCACGTTCGCGAGGAACGAACAAGGTCGAATCCCGCCAGGCTGCCAGGTGGTAAAGGCGCAGTTCGCGCTCGCCATGTATCTTCGCCTGTTTGACGTGCATATCGAGGCAGAAGGTGCACCCATTCAGCTGCGCGGCTCGGACTGCAACAAGGTCGCGGATTGGTTCTTCGATTGACCCCTCTCGCGTCGCACCAAGAAATTCAATAAATTTCTTCAGAAGTTCCGGCGACTGCTCCGCATAACTCGCGCGTTGGGCGACGGCTTTTCCTTTCGGAGCGACCGGTGACGCTGCAATATTCATTACTTATCTCCTTGAGGTGTTTGCAATCCATTGCAGCGTAAGGATGACCGGTGAGCTAAACTGTTGCTATCGTGCCGATGATATGTATTGCCACTCGATTGGTTTGGGGCGCCTAAACCGAAGTATAGGAGGTGGAAATTGGTACCCTGAACGCTGCCATCGGCAATTCGCTTTGCCGCAGGCATGCGACAGGCGCACAGCGTTTGGGTCATATGAAGGGCTCGGCTGAGCTGGCCAGCGTCGATCGAGAGACCTGGATCGAAACTGCGTTCACTCTTCGAAGGGAGCGTTCATCACAAGATCAACTGCCGAAGTCGCCTTGTAGCCTGAAACAAAGCGCTCGCCGAAGTCCCGGGCAAAGTTGTCGTAGGTGGTTTCCGGCCTGACCTCGGCGATATGGCAAAAGCATCGAGTCATCCGTCGCTTCATTTGGAGGCGTGGAAACTCACCGATGATCTTTGCAATCTCGGCTGACGAAACGAGGCTGTATTGCAAGCCGACGACGTCGAGGCAGATGCCGGCTGTGCAAAGCGCCACCTCAGCCTCCTTGTAGAGGCCGATCGACGGCGTCGAGTTGAGGGCGATGCTGTCCCAGATCAATTGGGCGCGCCGCTCGTCGAAGCCGCCTTCCCGAACGAAGGTGCGGGCGAGATCGGCGCCTTCCACTTCGAAACGGCGCGGCCCGGCGAAGTCCTCATTGAGCGTGACGTCATGCAACAGAGTTGCAACGGCAACAACCTCCGCGTCGTGCTGGATATTCTGAATCTGTCCGATCCGGGCCGCGAAAAGCCAGGATCGGACCACGTGGTTGAACAAGTAAGGTTCACATCGCTGGCGGGCATGCTCGATCGCCCGGCCAACAAGCGGTGTATCGGGGACCGAAATCCCCGCAAGTGTGCGGCTGGCGATCGAATTCATGTCACTGACCGTCCCTTCGCATACGCCCCGATGGTCCGGGGGGCCACGATTTCATTTCGCGTTCGTCGTCAGTTCCTTTTCGCTGGTGTCGACGACGAAAATAGCAAGCAGACGAGCGCCTTCCGTGTTGCTGGCGTTTTCGCTGACGGCATGACGGTCGCCCGGGAATTCCGAGAAACTCTCGCCGGCGCGATAAGTCTTCACCGGCCCATCGTTGACCTGGCTTCGGATCGTCCCCTCCAGGACCGTGGCATAGATGAACGCGGATTTGGGATGGGTATGGGCCGGCGACGTACCCCCCGGCGCGTACTCGACGAGCACGGCTTTCATGCTCTTGCCAGGCACGTTTGGAAGAGCCTGGTCGTAGACAAGCTTCACGCTGGCGGCGTCTTTGGCCATTGCTGCGGTGACGGAAGCGGCGGTGAGCGCGGCGCAGAGAAGTGTTTTGATCATGTCTGGTCTCCTTGTTGTAATGCGAATGGTGGGCCTATCCGATGATTGCTTACTTCGGTGGTGTGTATCGGCTGAGCCAATCATCGAAACGCACGGCGCCGATGCGCGCATTCTCGCCGGGCACAAGCGTTCGATCGTCGATTGCCACCTGGCCATAGTAGAGCGCGCCGGGATCCGAGACGACTTTGCGAGGGTCGTTGGTGGCCTTCAGGAAGCGCTCGACAAGTTCGCTCATGCGAACGCGCTCCGGGCCGGCAATTTCGATCATGCCGTTCAACGGCGCGGCAAGCGCGACGTCCGCCATCGCATCGGCAACATTGTCAGCCGCCATGGGTTGGAAGTAGGCCGGTGACATATGAATGGTATCCCCGACGGCGCCTGTGTTTGCGATGGCGGCGGTGAATTCGAAGAACTGAGTGGCGTGAACGATCGTGTAGGGAATTCCGGACTCCCTAATCAGCTTTTCCTGAAGCAATTTGCCGCGGAAATAGCCCACGCCCTGCAGCCGGTCGGTACCGACGACCGACAGCGCCACGTGATGACGGACACCGGCAGCCGTTTCGGCGGCAAAGAGATTACGCCCGGATGCCTCGAAGAACTCCAGGGCAACCTTTTCCTCGAACGACGGCGAGTTCGCGAGGTCGACGACGACCTGCGCACCGGAAAGCGCGGCGGCCAGACCCTCTCCCGTAACGGTGTTGACGCCCGAATTCGGCGACGCCGCAAGCACGTCGTGTCCTTTGTTTCGCAGTCTCTCCACGGTCTTTGAACCGATCAGCCCGGTTCCGCCTATGACGACGATCTTCATGTCTAGTCTCCTGGTGTTGCGTGTCTATTTTCGTTGCTCGATCGGATGCTGGGCGTTTCCGGCCTGCTACTGACTGACCGATGCAGCAGCATCCTCGATGAGTGACGTGACCTCGTCGGGATGCGAGACCATGAGCGCGTGGGACGCGCCCTCGATGACGACGGTCTTTACCGCGTGCGCACGCTTGGCCATGAAACTCATGACGGCTGCCGGGATGTTCCGGTCATCTGAGCCGTAGATCATGTAGGACGGCAGCGTCTTCCATGAGGCGACGCCCGAGGCTTCAGCCAGAGCTGCCTGCGCAACAGGGCGTTGAGTGGCAGCCATCAGCAAGGTCTGCTCTTCCGGAACGTCGGCGGCGAACTGGGCGCGGAACTTGGCCGGCTGGATGAAGAGGTCTTGTCCGCCGTCCGACAACGCGACTGGAGCAAGCGCGCTACCCAAGGTGCTGCCGGGAAACATGCTGGACAATGTAAGGCTCGATTCGCCGGTATCCGGCGCGAAACCCGCCACGTAGACCAACGCCTTTACATTGGGATTGCCATTGGCGGCCTCGGTGATGACAGGCCCGCCGTAGGAATGCCCCACCAGCACGACCGGCCCGGAAACCGACCGGACGATGGCTGAGACTGCTTTCGCATCGCTGGCAACGCCGCGGAGCGGATTAGCTGCGGCTATCGCTACATAACCGTCTTTGCTGAGCTTGGTGATGACTGCGTCCCAGCTCGACGATTCCGCGAAGGCGCCGTGCACCAGTACGATCGTCGGCTTGGGCTGAGAATTGGCGGCCTGCGCCATCCCGCCGCCCGACGCGGCCAGCGCTGCGGTGAGCGCCAGGGCTCGAGTTATGTTTCGCATTTGCTTTCTCCCGTGTGGCCTGTGGTGACCAATGCTCAGGAGAATGCGCCGATGCGGCCCGCCAACCTATTGTGCGGAAGGGTCTGTCATACAATGCCAAGGTGCAGGGTAGGTCACCGGGGAGATCAGGTGCCCTGCAGCATAATTGAGGTCTCTATGCCGGGTGTGCATTGTCGGCGGACGCCGGAACAGACACTGAGGGCGCGCGGCCGGAGAGCTGTGTTTGCAAGACGTCGCTGCCGCCGTGGCGAGAACCTGGCGAGCCGACTTCTCTCTTGCGCGTCGATCCCTGCAATGCGACTTGCTATTTACGTGGCTCAATTTGCGCCACGTCGACAAAACGTGTCGCCTCCGACCTATTTGGCGCGACTCGTGCGGCAGCTTCCCAAAAAATTTTTCGTGAGGAAGACCGATTGCTCAGCCGATAACCGGCGGTCTATTGGCGCGATCTCGCAGTCATGGCTCAGAGCACTGCCATCCCGCCATCCACCCGCAGATTGATGCCCGTGATGAAACTGCTCGCGTCCGAGGCAAGGAACAGGGCGGCTTTTGCCAGCTCGTCCGGCTGGCCCATCCGGCCCAGGGGTATTGCCTCCGCTATCGCCTTTTCAAACAGCCCGCGCTGCTCAAACGGTATGCCTAGCTTATCGAGAATAGCCGTATCCACCGGACCTGGGCTGAGCACGTTGACCCGGATGCCGCGAGACTTCAGCTCGATCGCCCAAGCGCGCGCAAAGGCATTTATGGCCGCCTTCGAGCCCGCGTATACAGCATGACCGTCCAGAACTTTCTCGCTGGCCAGCGAGCCTGTGAGGATGATTGCGCCGCCGTTCCGCATGATCGGAATCAGCTTCTGGACGCCGAAGAAGACGCCTCGCGTGTTGACGGCAAATTGCGCATCATATTCTGCCTCGGAGACGTCGGCCGAGTGCGTGATGGTGTTTGTGCCGGCGTTCGCCATATAGATGTCGAGCGCCCCGAACCTCTGGCGGATCTGCTGCGCTACCTCGTTATGGTGCGACACGTCGGCCACATTTCCCTGAATGCCCAGCGCGCCTGCCCCGATCTGTGCGACCGCTTCCTCGACCGCCTGCCGCCGGCGGCCGGTAATGACGACTTGCGCGCCCTCGGCCGCAAAGATTTTTGCAGCCGATAGTCCGATCCCGCTGTTTCCGCCGGTGACCACCGCGATCTTGCCTGAGAGTGCGCCCATGTCGTTCCTGCCTTCGAAAAATTGTGCCGGTGCTGCTGCGATGGTCGCAACTGCTGGCCAAGAAAATTTCACGCCGAATTGAGACCGCCAAAATGAGCGGCAATCGCAAACGGCTACCGATTGATAAACTCCCGGCGATTAGCCAGTTTGACGTCCTCGAGAGCGCTTTGGCCTTCAAGGCGACAGTGCGACGTAGTGTCAAACGCCGGCGATCGCCTCCGCGCTGCACAGGCGCAGTTGCCCGAATGGCAGCCCTGTCGCAGCCTATGTTTGCCGCCTTTGCCAGCGCTCCAACTCGATGGCGCAGTGGTTCGGTTCCACAATCCGGGACATGAGCCGACAGAACCGGCATTCAGGCCACCGCTCGGCTATGCGAGCGCACAAGGTTTGACCTGGCGCGCCACCTGAAATGCTGTTCAGGGCGCGCGAAATATTACCAAAGGTGGTCATCGGCGGCTCCAAGGAATTGCGGAGAACATGCGGTCGTGACTGAGGGCGTGCTATCCTTTGATGAAGGCGAGCAGGTCAGCATTGACCTGATCCTGGTGCGTGGCCGTAATCCCGTGGGGCGCGCCGGGGTAATAGATATCCTTTGCGCCGTTGATCAATCGGGCCGACTTGACTGCCGAGTCCTTGACGGGGACGATCTGATCGTCCTCGCCATGCAGGACCAGGGTTGGTACGTCGAACTTCTTGAGGTCCTCGGTAAAATCGGTCTCGGAAAACGCCTTGACGCTTTCGTACGCGTTCACGAGACCCGCCTGCATGCTCCAGAGCCAGAACTGATCCAGAGTCCCCTGGGAAACCGTGGCGCCTGGTCTGTTCGCGCCATAAAACAACGGTGCGAGGTCCCGGTAGTACTGCGAACGATCCTTGATGAGGCCAGCCCTTATGCCGTCGAATACCTCGATCGGCAGGCCTTCCGGATTGGCCGGCGTCTTCACCATGATCGGCGGAACAGCGGCGATAAGAACAGCCTTGGCCGCCCGCTTCGTCCCGTGCCGTCCGATATAGCGAGCAACCTCGCCTCCTCCGGTGGAATGGCCGACCAGCGTGGCGTCCCGGAGATCCAGCGCCTCGATCACGGCTGCAAGATCGTCCGCATAGCCATTCATGTCGTTGCCGGACGTGGCCTGGCTCGAGCGGCCATGGCCGCGCCGGTCATGCGCAACCACGCGAAAGCCGTTATGGGCAAGAAAGAGCATCTGGCCGTCCCAGGCGTCGGAATTCAGCGGCCAGCCGTGCGAGAAGGTTATAGCCGGGCCCTTGCCCCAGTCCTTGTAGTAGATTTCGGTGCCGTCCTTGGTCGTGATGGTGCTCATGTCTTGGTTCCTTTGGTTGAGGGGGAAGAGGGAAGGTTTTGTTTTCGGCTCGCGGCCGAAGCAGCGCGGGGCAGTCCGGCGGCAACGGTGGCGATCAGGCCGGCCAACAAGACATCGCGACGAGATCCGCCGACGGAGAAAAGTCCGTCTTTGTTCATCATCTCCATCCATGTGCTTTGAACATCCTGCTCACCGTCACGACCGTCGAGTCGGCCCGTGCGGTCGCGTTCGGGGAGGAGCGAGCGAGGAGCGGTAGAAACGCGACGGTCGTGATGGCTTGCGAGGAACAGGATGCACCGATCCGGGCCGCGAACCTATTCTACGGAAGCATCTGTCATACGATGCCAAGGTGCAGGGCAGGCACGCCGAGTATTGGGGGCGGGCCGAGGCAAGCTATATAGACATACGTCAATTTAGACTTGGGCAGCGGTGCGGGACCGACGCGGCATGGCCGGCGTCAGTTGCTGTAGCATGAAATGTTGCGAGTCTGTCGGTCAGGCTGGCGCCGCAAAAGAGCGCCGCTCAGTGGTAGCGATGTTGGCGCGAGCCTTGCCGCAAACACCCAATAGGAACCACCGATGTACATCAGGACCACCCGCAGCAGCAGCGTGCCGACGGGCAGGAAGGCCTGCGCGCGCTGAAGAAGCAATTTCCCACAGCCTGAAATGGCCGGGCGCGCTGGGCGATCCTATTGGATGGAGCATGGATCGGCTTGTGCCAATTCTAGACCTCGCGCATCGGCGCGGGCAGCGTTTCCCACGCCCGGATCAGCTCACCGATGGAAGCGGCTTCCATCTTGCGCATGACATTGCCACGGTGAAGCTTGACGGTCACTTCACTGATGCCGAGGTCGAAGGCGACCTGCTTGTTGAGGCGCCCGCGCGCCACTTCACGCAGAACCTCGCGCTCGCGCGGCGTCAGCGTCTCGACGCGCTCGATGTTGCGCTTGACGATCACCGCATCCGCCCGCCGCTTGGCGTCCACCGCAATGCCCGCGATCACGGCGTCAAGCAGCGTCTGATCCCGCACCGGCTTGGTGAGAAAGTCCACGGCGCCGGCCTTCATCGCCTGGACAGTCATCGGGATGTCGCCATGCCCGGTCAGGAAGATGATGGGTTTGGGGTTGCCGTTTTTCGCAAGATGGTGCTGCAGATCGAGACCGCTCGTCCCTGGCATGCGCACGTCGAGGATCAAACAGCCGGGGCTCTCCAACACGTCGGCGTCAAGCAATTCACGGGTCGAGGTAAAGCACACCGGCAGAAAACCCGCCGACAGGATCAATTCAGACAGCGCCTCCCGAACAGAGGCATCATCATCGACAATAATGACCAGCGGCTGCTCGGCTTCAGTCCTCCGCTGCTGTGATGACGGCGTCGATCTCCGTAAGGGCAATTGGTCAACTCTCATGTTTAGCCTCCGTTTCTGGGTTGCGTAAGGCGTCGCCGATCGCCGCAAGCAGTGCCTGGCCATCGAACGGCTTGCGGAAAAGCCTGCCAATGCCCTTGGCGCGGTGCTGATCCACTATCTCGTGGCGGCCGGTGATCAGGAACACGGGCAGATCCGGACGCGCCTTCTTGACCAAGTCGCGAAGTTCAAAGCCGTCCATGCCGGGCATCCCGATGTCGGTGATAAGCATGTCCAATCCAGACAGGCCGCTGACCAGCAACGACCTCGCCGACGAGAAGCTGCGGGCCACATAGCCGGCGGACTCCAAGAGGTCCTCCAGCGACTCGAGCAGTCTTGGGTCATCGTCGACGATCGCCACGACAGGCCTCCGCTTGCTCACCCTCAGCTCCCCCCTGCCCGGCGCGAGTGCGTGATCGGTATTCCCAATCGCTCGGCGATGCGCACGAGGTCGGCGAGCGACGCCGCGACCATCTTCTGCATGACGTTCCTTCTATGAATTTCCAGCGTAACTTCGCTGATCCCCAGCTCAGCGGCCGCCTGCTTGTTGAGCAGGCCGCTGACCACCAGCGGCAGCACCTCACGTTCGCGCGGCGTCAGTTCGAGATAACGTTGCTTCAACACGCCCAGCTCGGCGCGCTCCGATCGCTGTGCCCGATCCTGGGCAATCGCTGCATGGATTGCGGCCATGAGGTCTGCATCGCTGAAGGGCTTAGTCAGGAAATCCACGGCGCCGTGCTTGATCGCACGCACGGAGGACGGGATATCGCCATGTCCTGTCAGGAAAACGATCGGCGGATGATCGCCCTCGGCAATCTGCCGCTGCAGATCGAGGCCGTTGATATCCGGCAACTCGATATCGAGGATGAGGCAGGCAGGGACGTCCGGCTTGTCAGCGCGGATATAATCGCCCGCCGATCCGAACGCTACGGCACGCATGCCGTGCGCAGCCAGCAGCTCACTGAGCGCCTCCCGGATGCGTTCATCGTCATCTACGATGAAGACAATTTGGCCGTCCGTCGTCATGACGCCGCTTTCGCTTCAATCGGCAACGTGAAGATAAACGTCGCTCCACGTGGTTCGTTCTTCTCGACCCATAAACGCCCGCTGTGCGACTCGATGATCGAACGGCAGATCGCCAGTCCCATGCCCATCCCTTGCTCTTTCGTGGTAAAGAACGGTTCGAATATCCGGTCGGGAAACTCGACGCCCCGGCCGTGATCGCTGACTTCGGTCTGGACAACATCCCCGATATGGCGCACGCGGATTTTGATAACTCCGTCGTCCGCACCAGAGTCCATCGCCTCCATGCCGTTGCGGATGAGATTGACCAGAACCTGCTGGATTTGGACGCAATCGAACGCGACTAGCGGAATGTCGCTTCCGATATCAACGCTGATGCGAACGCCCCGCCGCATCGCTTCCTCGGTCACGAGGTCGCGTGCCTCTGCGATGACACTGCTGAGCGTCGCATTGGTTCTCGTCTCGGTGGATTGCTTGAACAGCGCGCGAATGCGGCCGACGACGTCCGCCGCCGAGTTGGCGTCCCGGATAATGCGCTCGGCCGTAATCTTCGCGCGTTCGACGTTCGGCGGTGCTGCGGACAGCCAACGGTGGCATGCATGGGAGTTGGCGACGATCGCAGCCAGCGGCTGATTCACCTCGTGGGCGATCGAAGCCGAAAGCTCGGCGAGACTTGCAGCCTGAGCCGCTTGCGCGAGTTTGTCGGACGCTTGTCGCAGCGCTTCCTGGGCGCGCACCTCTTCGTCGATGTCGAGGGAAACCCCGTACCATTGCACAACCGCCCCGTCCTCATCACGCCGCGGCTCCACCCTGCACTCCGCCCAGCGATAGCCATCTGTTTCGCGCCAGCGAAACCGCATCGCGGAACCGCCGCCTGTTTCGAAACAATTCAGCAACGTGCTCAGCACCTCGGGAGCATCTTCGGGATGAACCAGTTCTTGCAGCAATTCCTCGATGCGCGGCTCTCCGAGTGCTTCGAAATCAGCGATCACGGAGCGGAAATGGTCCTGGTACCGCTTGTTGAAGTAGACCGGCCCGCCGGTCGGCACCGCGCTCCAGATGCGGACCGGCACAGCGTCGATCATCTGCTGAAGCTGCAATTCGCTCCGCCGCAGGGCCTCTTCAGCTTGCATTTGATCGTCTATGTCGTGACAGAGGCCGTACCACTGGACGATGCGGCCAGTGTGATCGCGCATCGGCTCCGCCCGGCTCGACATCCAATGATAGACGCCATCGGCGCGGCGCAAGCGATACCTCATGGAGAAGCGCTCGCCGGTGGCGAGGCAGTGACTGAGCGTATCGCCGAATGCTGCTGCGTCGTCCGGATGGACGCCGGCCTTTATCATCGCCGCCAGCCGGCTGATGCCCGGTTTGTCCAAATCCGTTACGTCCAGGCCGAGAAAGTCGACCATGCGCTTGTTGAAAAAGGTCGGATCGCCATCGGGCCTCAGGCGCCAAACGTGGCTCGGAACCATGTCGACAAGCTGCGAGAGCTCCCGCTCCCGGTCGCCCAATGCCTCAAGGCTTTCACGCAAAGTGAGCACCGCCGCCTGATGCTGCCGGGATATGGCGGCCACGACGAGCGCCGAAAATGCCGAGATGGCCAGAAAAAGCTGCAGCATGATCTGGTTGTGCTTCTGGGACTCGGGATCGCCGGCAAATTGGCTGGCGCCGGATATCGTGAATACCGCCGTGATCAGAGCGAGAACGGTCAATGCTACGGCGGCGCCTCTGAACTCAAAGCGCACTGCGGCCCAAAGAAGAGGCGGCATGATGATGTAGGCGAAGGGCAGATAGCCGCTCAAGGAAAGGGCGGCGATACCAAGAAAGATCAGCCCCAGGACGCAAGCTTCCATCCACCGCGCTGCTGAGAGCTGCGCCTTGCCGCGCCAGTTCTGGAACACGACCAGCGCCAGTGGCGCTACGATCAGGACTCCCGTCGCGTCTCCGATCCACCACAGCGGCCAAGCCGTCGCAAAGGTTTGCGATTGTATGCCAAACCACGCAAGCGCCGCACTTCCCACCGTCGCGCTTGCAACTGGCGCAATTCCAGCGGCCAGTACGACGAATGCGAGAACGTCGCGCAAGGTTTCCAGCCGAACTGGGCGCTTGCAGGTCTGGTTCACGAGCCATGCGCCGGCCACCGCTTCAAGAGCGTTGCCGGCAAAGATCAGGAAGGCCGCGGGCAGCGGAGTGTGGAACCACAAGAAGTTGCTGAACAGTTCGGCCAGACAGGCCCCCAGCACCCACCACGGCCAGCTATACCTGGAGGCGAAGACAAGCGTAGCGATGAACAGTCCGCTCGGAGGCCAAATGGAAATCCCTGTTCCAGGTATGATTGCGAGCGACTGGGCGAAGCCGCAGCCCAGGACATAGGCCGTAATAAAAAGCCCCAGATGCAAGAATTGGGGACGGTGCGACCAGACGCGCGATAACCTGCCTCTTTCAAGATCGCTGATCATGTTGCCGCGAATCAGGCCTGGTTCACTCGTCGCCAAAGATCGGCCACTTCCTTGCAATCCCGGTCCGGATCGGTCGAAGTCATGCTTTAACGCGCCCGTTGCGTTGGAATCGGTCTCGCCAAGTGAGTTGGGCGCTGTCGTCATCGGGTGCCCCTGACGGACAAACAAACTCTGGAGATTGTCGGCGCTTGGTATAGCACTTGCTCTTGGTAGCTGGATCTGGGCTGACGGACTCACACCGTCACCCTAATCCCGCCACGCCCCAACCGCACCTCATGGAAATCCATGCATTGCGCGGGGGCAGCGACGCCCTTCACCGAAAGGAGAATAAACCAAGCGTTTGCTGAGCGCCGCCGGATACGTTCAGCATCGTCCAAGATGAGGACGATTGTCGTCGTCCGGCATCATTGCACAGCTTTCGCTTCAACCGGGAGAGTGAAGATGAATGTCGCTCCATGCGGCACACTGTTCTCCGCCCATAGGCGTCCGCCGTGAGACTCGACGATCGAACGGGAGATCGCCAGCCCCATGCCCATCCCATTCCCTTTCGTCGTAAAGAACGGCTCGAATATCTTGTTAGGACGTTCGATACCCGGGCCGCGGTCGCTGACCTCGGTCTGGATCGTGTCCTCTATCCGGCGCACACGCAGCCCGAGAACCCTGTCCGTGGTGGAGTCCATCGCCTCCATGCCGTTGCGAATGAGGTTGACCAGGACCTGCTGGATCTGGACGCGATCGAAGGCGACGAGCGGAAGATTGCTTTCGACATCGATGTCCATGCGAACGCGACGCCGTATGGCTTCCTCGGCCATGAGGTCACGCGCTTCGGCAATAACGCTGGGGATCGGCGTGCTGGTTCTCATTTCAAGCGAAGGTCTGAACAAGGCACGGATGCGGCTGACGACATCCGCCGCCGAGTTGGCATCGCGGATGATGCGCTCGGCCGTGATTTTCGCGCGCTCGACGTTCGGGGGCACGGCGGACAGCCAACGGTGGCATGCGTTGGAGTTGGCGACGATGGCGGCCAACGGCTGGTTCACCTCATGAGCGATGGATGCGGAGAGTTCGGCAAGGCTCGCCGCCTGGCTCGCACGCGCAAGTCTCTCTTGTGCCAGTCGAAGCTCCTCTTGTGTTCGCACCTCATTTTCGATGTCGAGGCAGATAACGTTCCACTGCACGATGGCACCTTCAGCGTTGCGCATCGGCGCGGCGCGCGTCTCGACCCAGCGATATTCACCATCGAAGCGCCGCAGACGGTGCCGTCGCGCATACGGCTCGCCGGTGGACAAACAATGGGCATATCTCTCCTTGACACCTGTCAGGTCGTCGGGATGAACACCGGCGTCGAGTGTGCCGGCCAGCCGGGACTTTCCCGCTTCGTCCAATTCCTCAAGATTGTATCCGAGGAATTCGCGGAGTTGCTGGCTGCGATATATCGGTTCGCCATTCGGCGCGGCGCAATCGATCATTGCCGGCAGCGTTTCAACGAGCTGCCAGAGCGCGCGTTCTCTCTCGCGCAGCGCCTCTTCGACGCGCAGCTGATCGTCGATATCGTGCGTAAGGCCATACCACTGGACGATGCGTCCACCCGGATCCCGCAGCGGCTCCGCGCGGCCCTCCATCCAGCGATAAACGCCGTCGGCACGCCGCAGGCGGTACTTCATGAAGAAGCGCTCGCCGGTGGCGAAGCAGCTGTCGAGTGCTTCCCTCAGGCTGGCGGCATCGTCGGGATGGACGACGGTGGCAATGAAGGCCGCCAGCCGGCTCGTGTCCGGCTTTTCCGCGTCCGCTATGTCCAGGCCGAGAAAATCTATCAGGCGCCTGTTGAAAAAGGTCGGCTCGCCGTTGGGAGACAGCCGCCAGAGGTAGCTCGGAACCATGTTGACGAGCTGCGAGAGCTCTCGTTCCCGGTCGTGCAATGCGGCTTGCGTGGTCACCAGATCATGGATGTCGACGCTCACGCCGTACCACTGGAGGATGCTGCCATCTTCGTCGCGCAGCGGCTCGGCGCGAGTCTCAGTCCAGCGATAGCCGCCGTCGGCCCTCCGTTGGCGATATCTCTGAACGTAAGGCACGCCCGTTGCGAATGAATGGCGGATCGCCTGCCGTGCGGTGTCGATATCGTCTGGATGGATCACGCTCAGGGACGGCGAGCCGTCCGGGGCGGTGATGTCACCGAGCGTGGCCCCGGTTACGTCGGTGAACCGCTTGTTGACGTAGGATGGCCTTCCCTCCCGTGTCGTACTCCAGATCAAAGCGGGCACGGTGTCGATAAGCTGCTGAAGGCGCCGCTCACTTTTGCGCAACGCCGCCTGCGCGCGCACCTCATCGTCGATGTCGAGAGAAACCCCGTACCATTGCACGACCGTTCCGTCGTCATCGCGCCGCGGCTCCACCCTGCACTCAGCCCAGCGATAGGTGCCGTCTTTTTCGCGCCAGCGAAACCGCATCGCGGAGCCGCCGCCAGTTTCGAAACAATTCGATAACGTGCGCTGCACCTCGGGAGCATCTTCGGGATGAATAACCTCGTGCAGCAGCGTTTCGATGCCCGGCTCGCCGAGCGCATCAAAGTTCGCGATAACGGAGCGGAAATGGTCCTGGTATCGCTTGTTGAAGTAGACCGGCCCGCCGGTCGGCATCACGCTCCAGATGCGGACCGGCACGGCGTCGATCATATGCTGCAATTGTCGCTCGCTTCGCCGCAACGCCGCTTCGGCGTGCATCTGATCGTCTATGTCGTGACAGAGGCCGTACCACTGGACGATGCGGCCGGCGTCATCGCGCATCGGCTCCGCCCGGCTCGACATCCAGCGATAGACGCCATCGGCACGGCGCAGGCGATAGCGCATGGCGAAGCTCGCACCGGTAGCGAAGCAACCACGGAGTGCATCGCCAAATGCTGCTGCATCGTCCGGATGGACGCCGGCCTGTATCATCGCCGCCAGCCGGCTCATGCCCGGTCTGTCCATATCCGTTACGTCCAGGCCGAGAAAATCGACCATGCGCTTGTTGAAGAAAATCGGCTCGCCGTCCGGATCGAGCCGCCAGATGTGACTCGGGACCATGTCCACGAGCTGCGAGAGCTCCCGCTCGCGGTCGCGCAATGCTGACTCGGCCCGCTTCTGGTCCTCAATGTCTATTGTCGTGCCGTACCATTGAATGATGCGGCTGTGACTATCGCGAAAAGGTCGTCCTGAGCTTCGAAACCAGCGATAGACGCCATCGGCGCGCCGCAGACGATGCTCGGTGTCATAGTGATCGCCGGTTTCGAGGCAATGCCGCCATCTGGCGGCGACACGATCATAATCGTCGGGATGGACGGCTCGACGCCAGCCGAACTCATCGTCGTCTTCGGAGGTGTTGAGATCCTCATGCGTGTTGCCGAAGAACGCCACGGTGGTTGGGCTGACATAGGTGAATCGTCCGGCGGCATCGGCTGCCCACGCGTGGCCGGGCATACTCTCGATGATTTGCAGCGCGAGCGTTGCTTCGGGGTCGATTTCGCCAAGTGAGTCGGACGCTGCTGTCATTGGCTTCTCCTGTCGGACAAAGAAAGCCTGGGGACGGTCAGCGCTTTATATAGCACTTGTTTTCAATATCTGGACAGGCGAACTCACCGCCTAAATCTAGTCCCGCGATGCCCCGGCTGCATCTCATGGAAATCCATGCATTGCGCGGAGATATCGCCGCTGCGGCGGCCCGGCCGCTACGGCGCGCCTAACGATCGCCTCGGGCAAGAAGCGACGCGGATCGACGCGTCAACACCCACCACTGGGAAATACGAGCCGGACAGGTAAGACGCTCGGCTGCCTCTTCGTCGGCTGCAGAGTGAAACCGGAAAAACCTCTGCATTCGTCATCCCTGTCTCGTCCGGTTAACACGGCTCATGAGATAATCTGGAAGCCTCGCCCGACCAAAACATCTGTTCCAAAGTATAGGGCCTGGACGCGGTTTTAGTTCTGCGGAGCGGCTTGGCGGGCGAGCAATTGTTTGGCGACAATGAGACAGGGCGCAGCGACCGCGAACAGCAGGACGAGCGCGAAGAAAGCTTCGTTGAACGAGATAGTGGCGACCTGCTTCTCAAGCGCGCGCTGCAGCAGCGGCAGCGCGGCCTTGGTCGCCGCGGCGCTGTCGATACTATTCGCCAGAACGTTCGCAGTGGCTCTCAAGCGCTGGTCCACGGCTGGATCGCCATTGACGAGGTGGGACGTCAGTATCGTCCGGTTGTGGACATTCTGGTGATCAATATACGTTTGCAAGAGGGCTGTGCCGGTCAGACCGCCCGCCTGCTTGCCGAAGTTGAACAGCCCGATGCCGAACGGCAGCGCATCAGGGGCAAGGCCCTGCTGTGTAATCAGCGTCAGTGCCACGAACAGAAGGCCGAGGCCGAATCCCCGCAGCAGCAGAGCAAGGGTCAGGTCCGGTGATCCGCTACCGCTCGTCGAAGCGGACAGCAGCCACATGGCGCCTGCGAAGAGCAGAATGCCAAACGGAGCAAGCGTGATCGGGCGCATCCCGGTCTTTTGGATGAGGAAGCCGGACAACAAAAGTCCAAGCGCGAGCATGGCTCCGCTTGGCAGCAGAAGCACTCCCGCGCCCGTGGCGGTAAAATCGAGCACGTTGAGGGCAAAAGCCGGAATGAGATAGGCGCTGCCCGAAAGGGCAGAGCCGGCGACGATGCTGACGAGAAGGCCAAAGCGAAAGTCCGGATTGCCAAGGGGCGAGATGGCCAGCAGTGAGCCTTCTGAACGAAGGCGGGTCTTCCAGACGGCCAGGAGGCCGGCAGCCGTCACACCGGTTGCGGCAAGGAAGGTGATGTCGGTGTCGTCGAACCAGTTGAACCTGCTGCCTTGCAGCAGGACGTAGGTCAAAAGCGCGGCGCTGATGCCGAGCAACGATATCCCGACGGCAGGAAACCTGGTTTTCCGCCAAAAGGTCCGATCGCCGTCCGCCGCCAACAGGACAAGGGAGACGATGCCGAGCGGAATGATGCTCAGGAATATCCACTCCCAAGTCAGATGGTCGACAAGCCAGCCCTGCAGGGCCGGCGTGACGGTTGTCGGAGCCATGACGGCGCCTACGGCAAAAACCGCCTGAACGACCGGCTGATGCCGATGAGGGAAGCGAAAGAACAGCAGCGTCTGGCCGGCGACGAGAATTGTGCCGCCAGCCAGCCCCTGGACAATGCGGCAGATGCAAATCCAGGTGAGGTCCACCGACAACGTCAAGGCCGCGGATGCCAGCAGAAGGGCGACAACCCCCGCGCGCAGGCAGACGGTCGGCCTGGCTGCCGTTACAAGAAGCGGAGCGACAAGGAACGCCGTCAGCTTCGCCGCGATGAAAACCACGTCGACCATCGCCAGCTCGTCCGACGTTGCGTAGGTGTCGCCAAGCATGTCGATCCGGCCGATGGACAGTGCGGTGGATGCGACCGCGTCCATGAAGGCGGCCAGCACGACGCCGGTTGCTATCAAGGAAGCGCGCAGGGTACCGGGATGGCGCTGCACAGCCGCCGTTTCGGCGAGGTGCATCATTGCGCTGAGCGCCCGTTCGCGGTCCCGCCTGTCTGCATTTCCTGCGCTACTGCCGGAGCATCCCTGGTGCCGACGGTGATGACAACACGAGCCGAGAGTCCCGGAACCAGGCGGCCGGGCAACGGATTGCGCGTCATCCTGATCTTGACCGGCACGCGTTGGACGACGCGGATGAAGTTGCCGGTGGCATTGTCCGGCGGCAGCAGGCTGAAGGCTGCGCCGCTGCCAGGAGCGAAGCTGTCGACAAGGCCGTCGATTTGCAGATCTGGATATTCATCAACCATGACGCGGACCCGTTGGCCGATCTCAACCTGCTTCAGCTGCGTTTCCTTGAAGTTTGCGACGATCCAGACATCGTTAACCGGAACGATGTCCAGGGCTGCCGTCCCTGGGGTGACATAGCGGCCGACCCGGATCTGGCGATTGCCGACGATGCCGTCGACCGGGGCCCTCACGACGGTGTTGGCCAGGTCTAGCATTGCCAGGTCGAGCGCTGCCTGTGCCTGCGACAGGGCTGCCTGCGCGCCGGACAATTGTGCATCCAGGACGCCGAGCTTCAACTTCTGAGCCAACAGATTGGCCTCTGCGCCGTCCAGCGATGCCCTTGCCTTGTCATGGCCGGCCTGCGCATCCTGCAGCTTCTGATCGCTTGCGGTTCCGTTCTTCTGCAGCGTGACGTAGCGGCTTAAGTTGGCGCGGGCGAATTGCAGGTCGGCTGCGGCAGATTGCTTCTGCGCCTCGGCCTGCGCGATCAATGCGTCCTGCAGTTCACGGGTCGCCTTGATGTTGGCGATTTCCGCCTGCCGGGCGGCGACGTTGGCTTTCGCCTGCTCCGCCTTGGCCTTGTAGTCGCTGTCGTCGATGCGAAACAGGACAGCACCTTTTGACACATTGGCATTGTCGTCTATGTCGACTTCGACGACGTAACCGGCGAGCTTCGGAGCGATGCTGGTAATGTCTCCGCGGAGATAGGCGTTATCGGTCGTTTCCTCGAACCGGCCCCTTGTAAACCACTGCCAGCTCCAAATAGCTGCCATTGGCAGCACCATAAGGGCAACGAGGGCGATCGCGATCTTGCGGGGTTGGCTCATGATTGCCTCGACCCCAAGTCGACGCGCTCACTATCGAAGGAGATCTCCGCCTGCCGAAGAGCGAGCCGTTCGGCAAGGCTGCAAACCCACGGTGCGCAATAGAGTCTCACGAGAACGTCTCCGTCGAGCTGCGGCTCTGCAACAAGGCAGAACTGAAGAACGATCGCGGATTTCACGGCCTCGCCGCTATCATGCGGACGAACATCCCATTTGCCCTGATCGGTAGTTCGTACTGAACCTCAGCACAGGTCGTATTGTCAGTCGGCCGGATTCAGGCGCGCGAACGTGGCGGCGCGGATCTCCGTATTGCCGAAGACCGTCCACGAGAAAATCCACTTTGAAGTAAATTCCGGACATCCCGTGGCAGCAATGATCGCAGAGAGCGCCCTCTTGAAGAGTTTGGTTGTCTTAACGTTCACCTATTTTGTGTTTTGACAAGCGCGCAACACGCGTTCGCTGTGCAGCAGTTGCGACAGTTCATGAAACAACCCGCTATCTTGCCTCCGGCTAACGCGGTGCGACACGCAGCCCGGCGGCATCGAAGAGATGCATGCGCTCCGGCGGCAGAGCGAGGTGGATCGGCGGCCCTTGCGATTCAACGCCCTGCTGCTTGAGAACGGCGATAAGTTTGCTGTCGCCGGCAATGGTGGCGTGGACAACGGTTTCCGGTCCCAGCGCCTCGGCCAGCGTTATCCGCGCTTCCACCGATCCCTTGCTGCCATCCGAAAGTTGGATGTCGTGTGGTCGGATGCCAAGCGTCGCGTCGTCTCCCGGTTTCAGCGCGACCCCGTCGGCGGCGACCGAGGCCGACAGCCCGCCCGGACCTTCGACACGCACCTCGGCGCCGCTTGCCGAACGCACCTTCACCGGCAGCAGGTTCATCCGCGGCGCGCCGATGAAGCCGGCGACGAACAGGTTGGCCGGCGCGTTGTAGAGATCGAGCGGCCGGCCGACCTGTTCGATCCGCCCCGAGCGCATGACCACGATGCGGTCCGCCAGCGTCATCGCCTCGATCTGGTCATGGGTGACGTAGATCATCGTGGTTGCCAGCCGCCGGTGCAGGCCCGCCAGTTCAGCGCGCATGGTGATGCGCAGTTCGGCATCGAGGTTGGACAGCGGTTCGTCGAGTAGAAAGGCGGTCGGATTGCGCACCACCGCACGGCCGATCGCCACGCGCTGCTTCTGGCCGCCCGACAATTGACCGGGCCGGCGGTCTAGATAGGAAGCAATTTCCAGCATGCGCGTCGCTTCCGTGATCCGCGCGTCGATCTCGGCTTTCGGCATACGGATGTTTTCGAGCCCGAAGGCGAGGTTCTGGCGCACGCTCATGTGCGGGTAGAGCGCGTAAGACTGGAACACCATCGCCAGACCGCGCTGCGCGGCCGAAACGTTGGTGACGTCGACCCCGTCGATCTCAATCTTGCCGTCGGTCGGCCGATCGAGCCCGGCAATCAGCCGCAGCAGCGTGGACTTGCCGCAACCCGACGGGCCGACGAGGACTAGCATCTCGCCGTCCCCGACGTCGAGGTTGATGCCGTGCAAGATCTTCATCTTGCCGTAAGCGCGATCGATGTTGGTCAGCGTTATCCGTCCCATGACATCCTCACTTCAGTCCGGTGCCGGCAATGCCGGAAGTGATGTAACGCTGCAGGAAGACGAAGACGAGGACGACGGGGATCATCGTCACCACGGTCATCGCCAGGATGTAGTGCCACTGCACGTTTAGCTGGCCGGCATAGGTGTTGAGGCCGACCTGGAGTGTGTAGAGTTCCTTGCGCGACAGCACCACCAGCGGCCACAGAAAGTCGTTCCAGCGCCAGACGACCGAGAAGATCGCCAGCACGGCGAGCGCCGGTGCTGCAAGCGGCAATACGATGCGCCAGTAGATCTGCCATTCGGAAGCGTTGTCCATGCGCGCCGCATCGAGCAGCTCGTCCGGGATGGTCAGCATATATTGGCGCAGCAGGAAGACGCCGGTCGGCGTCGCCACGGTCGGCAAGATCACGCCCCACAGCGAATCGAGCAGTCCGACGGCGCCCACCACCGAATAGAGCGGCACCAGGATGACCGACAGCGGCACCATCAGCGTACCGACGATCACAAGCATCGTCAGATCGCGGCCGCGGAACTTGTATTTCGACAAGGCGAAGGCGGCCATCGAATTGGTGAGCAGCGTGATCAGCGTCGCCATTGCCGTCACAAAGACCGAATTGCGCAGATAGCGCAGGAAGTCGAAATGGACGAAGGGCTCGGTGTAGTTCTCCGTTGCGAAGCCGATTTCGCGCACCGGCTGCCGGTCGGCGATGTTGACCTTGACGATATCGTTCGGCGCCTGCGGGTCCACCATTTGCGCCATGATGCCGATGCGCCGCACCTCGGCCAGCACCTTGGTCGAACCATCCGGAAGCTTCACCCTGTAGAGGGCCAGCGGCTTATCGTAGCCTTCGACCCTCGCCTGTTGGCTGACATAAGGCATTATGGTCGGCGGGAACTCGGCGAGCTGTGCCGGTGTCTTGAATGACGAACCCACCAGCCAAACGGCCGGACCGAACATGATGACAACGCCGCCGAGCAGCCACAGCCAGCTCACGATATCCGTCCAGTGCCAGCCGCGACCGCCGCGCCGGCGGGTCAGGAATGTCATGATGCTGCTCATTCGCGGGCTCCTTTCCGCTCACCCCGGCGTCCGACCTGCAGCTGAACTAAGGTGAGCACGACCAGCACCAACCCCATCAAGATCGAAGCCGCCGAAGCCAGCCCCGGATTGCGCAGCAGGGAGGCGAAGCCGATCTCATAGATGTACTGCGTGATATAGAGGGTCGAGGTTCCCGGCCCTCCACCCGTCAGCACATAGACTTCGTCGAAGATCTGCACGGCGCGGATCAGCGTCAGCACGATGACGACAAGCAGGTTAGGCATCAGCAGCGGCAGCGTGATGCGCCAGAACACCCGCGCCGGCTTCGTGCCGTCCATCTCGGCCGCTTCGTAAAGGTCGCGCGGGATCGCCTGCAATCCGGCAAGCAGGATAAGCGTATAAAAGCCCATATGGGCCCAGACCGAAACGCTGACGGCGGCGGTGAAAGCCCAGAAGCGGTCGGTCAGCCAGTTGTGCGGCTCGCCGCCCAGATCATGGACGATCAGGTTCAGCAAGCCCTGGCGTTGCAGGATCCAGCGCCAGATCAGACCGGTGACGACGGGCGACAGCAGCACCGGAAAGAAGAACACCGCGCGCCAGAAGCTGCGCCCGACGATCTCACGGTTGAGGATCAGCGCTGTCGCCATCGACACGACCGTCATCAGCGCCACCTGCACGACGACGAACAGGCCGGTATTGTGCACGGCCTTCCAGAAGAGATCCTCGTGGCAAGTGGCAGTGTCCAGGTAGTTGCCGCAATCGAGCAGGCGCTGGTATTGCTCGAGCCCGACATAGGTTCGGTCCTGCAGGAAGTAGGCCGTTCCTGACGTGGCCGAATAGAAGAAGTTGATGATCATCGGCACCAGGACGAAAATGCCGAAGATCGCCATGTTTGGGGCCAGGAAGAACGCGGCCATGCCGCCGGTGCCCGTCGCGCGCTGCCAGAACTTCAGCGGCACGTTGACGATCGATGCCAGCCACACGACCGGCGCCGCGAGGGCGGCGCCAATCCATGCCTTCAGTGTCGCGGCGGCGGTCACTTCGCCTCGGCAACCTTGTCGGCGATATCCTGGTCGATCCTGCCCCAGGCATCGTCGAGGCTGAGCTCGCCGGCCATCACCTGGCTGACGCGCGTCACCAGCGCGGCGAAGTAAGCATTGGCCCACTTCCACGGCGGCAGCGCATCGGCCGCCGGCAGGGTTTCACCCGCCGCCTTGACGAATTTGTCGAGCGCCGGACCGACATTCTTGTCGGCCGAGACCCATTTCAGCCCGCCCTTGTCTACGACGCCCTTGTGCGCGGGCAAAAACAGCGTGCGCTCGCTGAACTCTTCCACCACGTCTTCACGGGCCAGATAATCCATGACCTTGGCGACATCCTTGGGATTCTTCGTGTATTTGATGGCGACCAGCGCCGCGCCGCCTTTCACGCCCGAACAGCCTGTAGTACCGCAGGGCGAGCCGGTTGCCACCCAGTCGAAACTGTCGCCGATCTTGGTCGACAGATTGGCGACCTGCCAGCTGCCCGAATAGTAGAACGGGATCTGGGCGTTGATGAAGTCGTCGGCGGCCGCGCGGTAGGTCGAGCCTGCCGCCGACACCCAGGTATCCTTCAGCATCAGGCCCTTGGCGGTCCAGTCGACGAGCTTGCCGACGAACGCCTTGGTGCCGTCGTCCACTTTGGCCGGCATGCCATTGGGGCCGATATAGTTCGCTCCGAAGGAGACATTCGGACCCGAAATGCGGTGGCCGGAACGGTCGATGGCGAAGGCAGCCGGAAGCTGTTGGCTCTTCGCCACCTCGGCGGCGGCGTTGATCCAGTCGTCCCAGGTCGCCTTGTCGCCGGGCAGCGGCACGCCGGCCTGTTCGAACAACGTCTTGTTGGCGAAGCCGCCGGTGAGCGTGAGCTGGGTCATGAAACCCGGGATGGCGTTGGAGCCGTCGGGGCGCATCCAGTCCAGCGTGTCAGCGAAATTGTCCTCCCAATATTTCGGATCGGCCACCAGTGGCCTGAGATCGAGCCAGTGCTGGGCAAGCTCCTTGATGTTCGTGACGCGGGCGATGTCCGGGCCCTGGCCGGCTTCGAGCTGGATGGGCAGCTGCTCCTGGATCACCTTGTAGGCGACGTTGTCGAGCGTGACGTGGATGTCGGGATTGTCCTTCATGAAGCGGTTCAGAATGTCCTGAATGACATCGCCTTCGACACCGTCCGAATACCACATGATGCGCACGTCGCCGGCAAACGCGCTGGTCGATGCGAGCAGACTGACCGATAGCGCGGCCAGCAAAGTGCGGGACTTATTCATGCTTTCGTCTCCTCCTTTAGCGGGGCGGCGCCCCGATAGTTCAAGCCGCTACGCCCTCTCCTCTTGAGCGTCGCAGCCGATTCCTCCCTACTCTCTGTGCTTCATGCGCATCGCCTCACCGCGCACGGTCCAGTTGGCCGGATCGAGTGTACGTCCCTCGGCCACGATCCTTGCGTCGGCGAGGAAATGCACCGTGCCGTACTCCGGATCCTCGACGATCAACTCGCCGTCGGGACCCGACCGCACCGACAGGCCGGCAAAGGCGCCCGCCCAGGCGTCGAGCGCCGGCAGATTGGCATCCCTGTCACCGAGGCGAACGATCCATGTCGTCCTGCGTCCCGCCGCCCGCAACTCGTTGCCGGCCGTCGGGCCGGCCTCTACCTGCGTGAGCGGAACATCCGTCTTCAGCATGACGAAGGCGTCGCCGGATTGCGCGAACGCCCGATCGCCACCCACTCGCACGGCATCGAAGGCACGTGCGGGGAACCAGGCGTGCGTGAAGTCGGGCTGTTCATCCGAGCAGGAGAAGCTGACGATGGCGAGGTCGCGGTATTGGTGAAGCCGGGGCAACGTGCCTGAGCCACCCCAATATGATGGTCTGCCATATCCCGACTGCAGCACTTCGCCGGGGTGGTTGATCCAGATCTGCGCATCCGGATTCTTGCCCAGCCGGGCGTGAATGACGGTCTCCTGATAACCCCATTGATTCCAGCGATAGCCAGCGGCGCTGCCCATCGCATGGCCGCGCGTCTTGTAGTGGTAGAGCCGCGCGAAGCGGTCTTGTCCCTGCGCGAAAGTCCATTCCCACGCCGTATCGTCGGTGAGGGAAGCAATTGCTGCCAACCCGTCCGGAACGCTCAAATCGTGATCCCGCAGGCACAATGCCAGCTGCGGCAGCGCGTGAAAGCGCATGCCGTAATTGCCCTTGCCCCAAAGCATGCGGCAGATGCCGGACAATTCCAGGGAACGCGCGGCGCGCAGCGTGTGCTCGTAGGAGCGGCCCTGCGCCCCGGTGAGGATGCCGCGATGCGCCGAGCGGGCGACGATTTCAAGCAGGCGTATGACTGCGTTGCCGGCACGTTCGGCGATGTTCTTGTCCGGGGCCAGCGCGTAGAGCGCGCACAGGCCCTTGAGGTCGATCGGAAAATAGGGCGCCGAGTTGAACTCGGCCATCTCCCATGCCTCGAAATGATCGAGCCAGGCGCGTACCCGCGCGGCTCCCACCGCGGACTGTTCGCGGCCAAGGCGGCCCGACCGCACGAACCGCACATCAGGCAACAGGCTCCCAGCAATATAGGCGGCGGTGTGGAAGAGCAGCGCGTGGTTCTCGGAGAAGTACCACTGCACATCATTGCCGGGCTCGTCCATCCAGTAGCGATAGCCGAGGATGGCGTTGTCGATGCGCGCGCGCAGGCTCACTTCCAGCCGATCGCCATAGGCCTTGCGGCACCACAGCAGCGGCACCAGGATGAAGTCGGCGCAATCGTGACAATCCTCGATCGCCGGCAGCGTGCCGGAGATCATGGCGTCGGTCTCGGCGCCCTGCTGCCCGATCGCCAGGCGCGCCAGCGCGCGCACCGTATCGGCCTCGGCGTGATCGGCGACCTCGCGCAAAGCCTCATCTATACGCGCGGTAAGCGTTTCCGGCGCATCGCCCTGACGGTGCGCGTGGCATATCTCGACGCCGAAGACACGCGATACGGCATGGTCTGCGACCCTCAGCGACACCTTGAAATGGCGAAAGTCGGCCGGCAGCTGCTCGGTATCGGCGATCGGCAGCCGCGTCTGGCCCGTTGGCAGATCGAAGGCGAAGCGCACCGGCGTCTCGATCGACATGAAATCGCCTTCGATCTCGATCTCGACTTGCGCGTCGCGCGGCAGGGCCACGCCGGTGACGAGCGCCACCTCGCCGCCGTCATAGGCGGGACGGTCGAAATGCATGTCGTCGAGGGCTGCTTCCATCGCATCGGCAACGCCGCTCTCGACTTCGATCGGCAGTGCGACCGAAGCAGCCGGACCGGATAGATAATCGAGCTGGAAATAGTAGCGGGCGTCGCGCTCGGCGAGATCGTCGAACCATATGCGAATGTCGTTGCGGCCGACCCTCAGCACGATCTTGAAGTGCTCGGCACTTTCCAGATTGCGGCCGTAGGGCGCCATCCAGCCGGCTTCCTCGCCATTGGCAAAGAGTATGGCGCCGCCGCATGTACGCAGCCGTACCATCACCTCGCCACTCGAGGCCGCCTCGATGGTGGTCTCGGCCCAGGTCCCAAGCACCGTCGGCCGGAACCAGAAGCCCGACAGGTCGATGCGTGGCGAGGCGAAGGGCAACCAGATGCGCTCAGCGCCGAATTCGGCGCTGACCTGTGGTCGCTTGCCGCGTCGTTCCGCTGCGAACTGCGTGCGGCACGGATATTCATGGGGAATGAAATTCTTGTGCTTGGTAAGGAAGAAGAAGGGATCCATCTCGCCTTGCATGGGCTGGTCGGCCACGTCGTAGCGTTGCTCGGCGATAGACCCGAGCCGCCAATAGACGATTGGCTGCCCCGCCACGAGCGGCCGGCGCAGCGTAAAGTCCGTCCGAACGCTTTGCGCGGCCTCGCTCATCGCAAATCCTTCACGGGTACTGGATCGACATCGGTGTAGGCCTGGTTCTCGCCGGTCATGGCCCAGACGAAAGCATAGGGGCCGGTGCCGGCACCCATATGGATAGACCAGGCGGGCGACAGGACAACGTCACCGTCCGCAACCATCAGGTGGCGCGTCTTGTCAGGCCGGCCCATCAGATGGACCACACGGTCGGCCTCGGCGAGGTCGAAGTAGCAATAAGCTTCCATGCGCCGCTCATGCAGATGCGGCGGCATGGTATTCCACACACTGCCCGGCGCGAGGTCGGTGATCCCCATCAGCAAGAGGCAGGACGGGGCCACTTCGGGATGGATGTACATGCGCAGCGTGCGCCTGTTCGCGCGAGCCTCCTCGCCGAGCACAAGCGGCTTGGCTTCGCTGTTGACGATGAGACGGTGCGCAATAGCGGCGCCGGCCGGCACCGAGTTCATATAGAAGCGTGCCGGCCTCTCCGGATCGTCGCTCTCCAGCGTCACCTCGCGCGCTCCGCGTCCGATATAGACGATGTCGCGGTTAGCCACGGGAAAGCGCCTGCCGTCCACCGCGACGGCGCCATTGCCGCCGAGATTGGCGATGCCCATCTCGCGCGCGTCAAAGAAGAGCGGCGTGCCGACTTCGGCCCCGTTGCCGAATGTCAGCGGGTTGGCCAGCGGCACCGCGCCACCGACGATCATGCGGTCGACATGGGTGTAGACGAATTCGATCGCGCCGGGCCGGAACAAGCCGTCGACCAGGAACTCGGCCCTCAGCCGGTCCGTGTCCATGCCGGCAATATCGCCCGGCGACACGCCATAGAGCGTCCGCATCATGCCGCCTCCACCTTCGACTGCAGATGCCGGGTCCCTTCGGTCAAGCACAGAATGGCCAGCGCCTGTCCGTAGCCCGTCGGATGGATGGGTATATCGCGATAGAACTGCAGGTCGGCGCCCATGCGTGTGCCATAAGACACGTTCGCCACCACACCTTTGTCATCGATGTTGGCCACCACGGCTTCCAAGGCGCGGAGGCCGGCGGCGCGGCACTCTGTCGAGCCGATTCCGAGCCGCGCGGCCTTCATCAACCCGTAGCCGAAGCCGGCCGTGGCGGAAATCTCCTCGTAAGACGTCGGGTCGTCGAGCAGAGTGTGCCATGCGCCCGAACCTGCCTGCACCTCGAGCAGGGCGTTGATCTGCGTCTCCAGCACGCCGAGCAGATAGGCCCGGACCGAGGGTGCAATTTCGGCGAACTCCACCAGTTCGAGGATACCGACGGTAATCCAGGCATTGCCTCTCGCCCAACGCGCACGGGCGAAATTGTGCCGTCCCGCGAACGTCCAGCCGTGAAACCACAGCCCTGATGCCGGGTCGGCGAGATAACGGGCGTGGACCAGGAATTGCCTTTCTGCTTCCTCGACGAAGCGACGCTGACCGGCAGCCTGGCCGTAGGATGCGAGGAACAGCGCCACCATGAACAGCGTGTCGTCCCACAATTCGTCGTCGTTGACCCGGTCCGAAACATCATGCTGGAAACCGCCTTCGGGCGTCCGTGGCAAGGCGGTGACTACCTGCTCGGCCCATTCGCGCAGGACCGGCTCGAAGCGCGGCTGGCGCCGGCGCCGCCACAATTCGCTTAGCGCCAGCAGAGGCGCCGTGGTGTTGACGTTCATCGCAGGGAGACCGGCAGCGATGCGTCGGTCGTACCAGGCCTCGATCGTCTGCAGCAGCCGATCGTCGCCGGTCTGCGCCCACAGCCGAACCAGCCCGTAGAGCCCGACGCCCTGCGGCCATTCCCAGCTGTCGAAGCTGACATAGTCGCCCGGCGTGCCGTCGAGATTCGGCTCATGGAACCGCCCGTCATGACGCAAGCCGGTCATGCCGGCCACGAGGCTGGCAAGCACGGAATTCAGGCGTTCGGCCGACAGCGGCATCACTCCTCCCGTTTCTCCCGCTTCATCGGAACTGTTTCACAGCCATTTTTCTTGCGCAATCTGAAAATTTTTTGCATTAATCGGGTGACTTGGCGGAGATGACGGAGCGGATGAATATCCAGGGCAAGCGCGGGCGCCCCAGCCGCCGCATTCGACTTGAGGAGATCGCGGCGCGTTGCGGCGTGTCGGTCAGCACCGCCTCCCGTGCGCTGAGCGGTGTCGGCGGCGTGAGGGACGAGCTTCGCACCAGGATCATCGAAACGGCGAAGTCGATGAACTATGCCATTCCCGCCTCGGTTGCCGGCCGCAAGGTCATCCTGGCCGCAAGCAGCGTGGCAATGGTGGACAGTGCCCGCAATCAGTTCACCTACCATGTCCTTGATGGGCTCAACGAGCGCGCCCGGTTGCTGGGCGTCGAACTGGTGACCCGGCCGGTTTCGGCGCCCGAGGACGAAATCGCGCTGCTGCGTGAATCCGAGCGCGACGACACCGTCGCCGGCTGCCTGTTTCTGACACTGGACGATGACGATGTGCTGACGCTGACAGCCGGATTCGCCAAGCCGATCGTGCTCGTCAACGGCGACGATCCCTCGATGCGCCATTCGAGCGTGACGCCCTGCAATCGCTCTGCCGCCATGCTTGCCGCGCAGCATCTGATCGGCCTCGGCCACCGCCGCATCCTGTTCCTGATGCGGCGTGGGCGGCGCACGATCGAGCGGCGCTACGAAGGTTGGCGCGACGCGCTGATCACGGCCGGCATTGTCGGCTTCGACGACTTCGTGGTCGAGGTGCAGGACTGGCTGCCGGAACTTGCGAGCAGGGCCGTGACCGAGCGCATCGCGGCCCGCGGCCTCGATTTCACCGCCGTGCTGACGGCCGGCGACAGCCTGGCGTTTGGTGCCATCGCCGGCGTCCAGGAGGCCGGATATTCGGTGCCTGGCGATGTGTCCGTGGTCGGTATGGACGACTTGCCGCTCGCTGCCTTCTGCAATCCGCCGCTGACGGCGATGCACATTCCCATGCGCGAGATCGGATCGGCGGCGCTTAGCCTGCTGCTCGACGACATGGCCCATTCGGGGTCGCCGCCGCGTCGCGTCGAACTTGCCTGCAATCTTGTGGTGCGCCAGTCGACGGCACCAGCCCGGAGCGGCGCCGGCGGTCATCAACTGGCCTCTTGAGGGCGCGACTTGCCGCCAGCAAAGAGCAGCGGCAAACCCTCTTGCGTCTCCAGTTCAAGGACACGTCCAAGCAGGATCATATGGTCGCCAGCCGGAAAGCGTTCGGCGACGCTGCATTCGAACCGCGCCAGTGCGCGCGGCAGCAATGGCACGCCGTGCTCGCTCCATGACAGGTCAAGATCGGCAAAGTCCGTCCCCGACTTCGAAAAACGCCAGCACAGATCGATTTGATCTTCCGCCAGCACGTGAATGGCGTAGTGCGCGGAATTAGCGAAGGCTTCGAACCGGCGCGAGTGGCGGCCGATCGACCAGAGCACCAGCGGCGGGTCGAGCGACACGGATGAGAAGCTGTTGGCGGTGATTGCGACCGGGCCGTCGGCCGTGCCGGTGGTGACGACCGTGACGCCGGTGGCGAAACGCCCGAAGGCATTGCGCAAAAGGCCTGGATCGCACACGACATGCTCCATCAGCGGCGCTCCCCCGTTCCCAGTGGTGTCGCCGGGATCCGTTCCGGCACCCGGCCATAGGCGTGCGGGAGCGAGCATGTCTTGAGCTGGGGCAGGACCTTGGTGCCGAAATGACGCGCCTCGTCGAGATGCGGGTAGCCGGAAAAGATGAAGGCGCGGATCCCCATCTTCATATACGCCTCGACTTCCGACAGAACCTGATCGGTCGAGCCCACCAGCGCCGCGCCGCAGCCAGAGCGCGCCCGCCCGACCCCCGTCCACAGATGCGGCTCGACATAGCCTTCGGCATCGGCGATCTGGCGGTTCCTGGCCTGGTGCGATACGCCGAGCGATCGGGCGTCGAGCGCGCGCTCGCGGATCGCCCTGCCCTGCTCGTCGTCCAGCCTCGAAACCAGCTCCCGGGCATATTCCTTTGCCTCTGCCTCGGTATCGCGCACGATCATGTGGACGCGCAGGCCGTAGTCGAGCGTCCGCCCATGACGCTCGGCGCGCTCGTGGACTGCTCTCATGCGGTCGGCAAGCTCCTCCCTGGTTTCCGGCCACATCAGGTAGATGTCGCACTGTTCGGCGCAAAGCTCGAGCGCGTCGGGCGAATAACCGCCGAAATAGAGCAGCGGGCCGCCATTCTGCTGATAGGGCTTCGCCGGCGCCGTCGAGAGCCCTTTATAGCGATAGACCTCGCCCTCGAAATCGATGCTGTCCCTGGTCCAGGCCTGGCGCAGGATCTGCACCACCTCGCGGGAACGCTGATAGCGGTAGGCGCTGTCGGCTGTCTCGCCCGGAAAGTCCGACGAAATGACGTTCACCGTCAGCCGGCCTTCCAGCATGTGGTCCAGCGTCGCAATCGTGCGCGCCAGCATGATCGGCTGCATCTCGCCGCAGCGCACAGCGGCAAGCAGATTGATCTTCGACGTGATCGGCGCGCAGCCGGCAACGAAGCTCAGCGTGTCCTGGCCGACCTGATAGGACGACGGACACAAGATGTTGCGGAAACCGAGTGCCTCGGACGTCTTCACGATCTCGGAGCAATGCGCCCAGTTCGAGCGCAGTGCGCCGTCCGGAACGCCGAGATAACGATAGTCGTCCGAGCAGAGTGCGGCGAACCACGAGACTTCGGCAGCATCGAGATCCGGCGAGGTGATTGGGACGATGCTCATTGCCACTCTTCAGAAAAGACGTCCGGGCCACTCTTCAATGACGTCCGGAGCTGCGAATAGGGCTTGCGTAGCATTCGTTTTGGTGTAGATCAATACTGTATCAATTTTGGAGCCAAACCCGAAACCGGGATGCGATTGGAACACCGGATGCATTTGACAAGGGCGGACCCCGGCCACCGATCCAGCCAGATGCGCGGGCCCTTGCCTGTGCACTTGCAGACCAGCGAAATGCTGATCCGCGAAATCGCGGCCGGACGGCTGGCCGACGGGGCGCGGCTGCCGCCCGAGCGCGAGATGGCCGCGAGCCTCGGGATTGCCGTCGGCACGCTCAGGCGCGCGCTGGCAGATTTGACCGAAAAGGGCCTTCTCGACCGCATCCAGGGCTCGGGTAACTATGTGCGAGCGCGCGGCGACTTGCTCGGGATCTATGCCTTCTTTCGCCTGGAGCGCATCGGCGGTGGCGGCCTGCCGAGCGCCGACGTGCTGTCCGTCGAGCGGCTGCCCAAGCCCGCCGACCTGCCGCAATTCGGCAGCGCCGGCGAAGCCCACCGTATACGCCGGCTGCGGCGGCTCGACGGCGAGCCGGCCGCGGTCGAGGAGATCTGGCTCGACGTCAGCCGCGCCGAGCGGCTCAAGCGCGAGGACCTGTCGGAATCCCTCTATCTCCACTACCGGCTCGCGCTCGGCTTTACGATCGTTCGGGCCGAAGACCATGTTGCCGTCGCACCCGCGCCGGACTGGGTCCCGCTCGAGTTCAGGCCACCGCCGGGGACGGTCGTGGGTTTCATTGAACGTATCGCCTGGGCTGGCGACGGCGCCAGCGCGGAATATTCCCGCAGCTGGTTCGATCCGGGCGCGGCGCGCTACGTCACGCGTTTCAGATAGGCCGGAGGAAGTCGCAGCGTGACCAGATCATCGATCGGCTACGGCATCATCGGCTGCGGCATGATGGGCCGCGAGCACATCCGCAACATCGCTCTGTTGCCCGACGCGCATGTGGCCGCGATCTTCGAGCCGGACCCCGGCATGTTGGCGGCGTCGCTGGCGACGGCGTCGGGCGCGCGATCGGCGGCATCGATCGCCGAACTGCTGGCCATGGACGAGGTAGACTGCGTCTTGATTGCCAGCCCCAACCACCAGCACCTCGGTCACATGGAGCAGATCGCCGCACTTCGACCACTGCCGGTGCTGGTGGAAAAGCCGCTCTTCACCGACGCCGGTGGCGAGGGGCGGATCGCGGCGCTGAAAGCTCGGCTTCCGCTCGTCTGGGTGGCCATGGAATACCGCTATATGCCGCCCGTCGCCGCATTCGTCGAGCAGGCCCGCCACGCCACCGGCGGCATCCGCATGCTGACGGTCCGCGAGCACCGCTTCCCGTTTCTGGCCAAGGTCGGCGACTGGAACCGCTTCAACCGCAACACCGGCGGCACATTCGTCGAGAAGTGCTGCCACTTCTTCGACCTGATGCGGCTGATCCTCGGATCCGACCCCGTCCGCGTGATGGCGAGCGCTGGACAGGCCGTAAACCATCTCGACGAACGCTACGGCGGTGAGAGGCCGGATATCCTTGACCATGGCTATGTGCTGGTTGATTTCGCGAGCGGTGCGCGCGCCATGCTGGAACTCTGCATGTTCGCCGAGGGCAGCCGCTACCAGGAGGAACTCTGCGCTGTCGGCGGCGACGGAAAGATCGAATGTCTGGTGCCGGGTCCCGGTCGCTTCTGGCCGACCCACCTTGGCCCTGCGCCAGTGCCCCAGTTGATCGTCAGCCCGCGCAATCCGCCTGGACCACGCCTGCTGGAGATTCCCGTCGACCCCCGGCTGCTCGAGGCAGGCGACCATAACGGTTCGACCTATTTCGAGCATGTCCGCTTCACCGCTGCGGTGCGCGGACAAGGCAAAGTGGAAGTGACCTTGCAAGACGGCTGGTGGGCCGTCGTCATGGGTCTCGCCGCCCAGAGATCGGCCCGCGAAGGCCGCGCCATCGAACTTGCCGTTGAATTCGCGTTGCCGACCTGAGGCCGACCACGCATTCACCAGACCATAGGGTCAGATGCGCCGACCGGTTGCTGCGTCGAACAGATGCGCACATGCGCGGTCGATCTCGATCCGCACCCCTTCGCCTTGCTTGAGCGCAAGCCGCTCTCGGAAGAGGCAGGAGATTTCTTCACCGGAGCAGTCGACCCTGGCGAAGATTTCGGAGCCAGTCGCCTCGAGAAGAGTGACCGTGCCCGGCATGCCCTGCCCGGTTGCCCGGATATGTTCCGGGCGAATGCCGTAGACGAGTTCACGTCCTGCGGCATCCGCCGGCTGGGTGCCTTCCGGCAACGGCAGGATCAACCCGCCGGCGCTGCGGAACACGCCCTCCTCGATGCGGCCGGCGATGAAGTTCATCGCGGGCGAGCCGATGAAACCGGCAACGAAGAGATTGGCGGGATGGTCGTAGAGGTCAAGCGGCGCGCCGATCTGCTCGACCAGGCCGTCATGCAGCACGACGATCTTGTCGGCCATGGTCATGGCCTCGATCTGGTCGTGCGTGACATAGATCGTCGTGGTACCCAGCCGCTGGTGCAGGGCCTTGATCTCGCCGCGCATCTGGACGCGCAACTTGGCGTCGAGGTTGGAGAGCGGCTCGTCGAACAGAAAAACCTGCGGGTCGCGTACGATCGCGCGGCCCATGGCGACGCGCTGGCGTTGGCCGCCGGAAAGCTGGCGCGGATAGCGGTCAAGCAGCTTTTCCAGGCCAAGAATGCCGGCTGCCTTCCGGACCCGGCCAGCGGTGTCGGCCGGGTCGGCTTTCTTGATCTTCAGGGCAAAGCCCATATTGTCGGCCACAGTCATATGCGGATAGAGCGCATAGTTCTGGAACACCATCGCGATGTTCCGGTCTCGCGCCCGCAGATTGTTGACCATGCGCTCGCCGATTGCGATCCTCCCGCCCGAGATCGTTTCAAGTCCGGCAATCATGCGCAGCAGCGTCGACTTTCCGCATCCCGACGGGCCGACCAGGATGACGAACTCGCCGTCGGCGATATCGACACTGACGTCGTGAATAATCTTGGTGGCCCCGAAGGCCTTCTGCACGTTGTTGATCGTTACCGATGCCATTGGATCTTTCCTGGAAAAAAAGTGATGTCCGGACGCGCCTCAGCCGCCCTTGACGGCGCCGGCGGTCAACCCCGCGACGATCTGCCTTTGCGCGAACATGGTCAGGATCAGCACCGGCAGCGTCACCACCAGCGCCGCCGCGGCGAGCGGCCCCCAGCTGACCTGCTCGTAGGACAGCATGTTGTAGACGGCGACCGGCAATGTGCGCGTCTCCCGGCTGGCGAGCACCACGCCGAAGACGAAATTGTTCCACGAGAAGATCACGGACAGGATGAAGGCGACGACGATGCCCGGCTTGGCGATGGGCAGGGCAACCAGCCGGAAAACCTGCCAGGAGCTGGCGCCGTCGATATTGGCTGCCTCTTCCAGTTCCATCGGCGTGGTCTCGAAATAGCCGATCATCACCCAGACCACGATCGGCACCGTCACCACCAGGTGGATGATGATCTGCGGCCAGAGCGTGCCGAGAATCCCGATCCATTGGAACAGCAGAAACAGCGGGATGAGATAGGATAGCCCAGGCGTCATGCGGGCGATCATGATGACGACGGCGGATCGCTCGGCCTTGAGCCGCGCGATGCCATAGCCGGCCGGTACGCCGATCAGCAGCGCCAGCAAGGTCGCCGTGCCGGTCACCAGAACCGAATTCCAGAGATAGAGCAGGAAATTGTTCTCCTCGAACACCTTTACATAGTTCGACCAGGCGAAACGTTCGGGGATCAGGATCGGCGGATAGGCACCGTTGTCGATTTCGAACTTCAGCGACAGCGAGATCATCCAGAGGAAGAACAGGATCGCCGGCGAGACGAAAACCAGGGCAGCGAAAAACAGACCGATCTGGTTGAGCAGCCGTGAACTCATCTATTTGCCCTCCGTATCGATCCACTGCGAGCGTTGGCGCAGCATCAGCAGGACAAAAGACAGGGCCACGATGACAATGAAGAACACCACGGCCATGGCCGAACCGTAACCGATATCGTAGTAGGAGAAGGCGGTGTTGTAGAGATAGATGTTGATGGTTTCCGAGGCCGTGCCCGGCCCGCCCTGGGTCATCGCGTAGATGATGTCGAAGCTCTTCAGCGCATCGATGGTGCGGATGATGACCGCGATCATCAGGAACGGTGCGATCATCGGCAAAGTGAGATAGCGGAATTGCTGCCAGGCATTGGCGCCGTCGATCTCGGCGCTTTCGAAGGGCTCGCGCGGCACCGAAGCCAGCCCACCCAGCACAATCAGCATGACCAGCGGCGTCCACTGCCAGGTCTCGACCGCAACCAGCGACGGGATGACCGTGTTGGCATTGAATATCCATTCCTGAGCCGGGATGCCGACCAGCGACAGCAAGTAGTTGAGTACGCCGAGCTGAGGATGGAACATCATGGTCCAAACCAGTGCCACAGCAACGGGCGTCGCCATCATCGGCATGACGAAGACGCCGCGCAGCAGACCGCGCAGCGGAAACCTGGCGTCGAAGATCAGGGCGGCCAGGGTGCCCAGGAGCATCGGCGCTGCAACCGAGAGGAAGGTGTAGGTCAACGTATGAACAAGGGATTCCCAGAAACGTGGGTCGCTTGCCAGGCGGAGGTAGTTCTCCATCCCGGCAAAGCTCCGCGACTGGCCGAGCGTCCAGCGGTTGACGCTCATCCAAAGCGTGAAAGCCCAAGGAAAAACGATGACGGCGCCAACGACGACGAGTGCGGGGACAACGAAAGGCCAGTAGTTGGGAGCCAGCCGGATCGTCTGGCTCCCGTCGATAACCGGCATCGTCACCCCGGTCTGTTCTGGAGTGGTGGCCGACATCAGCCCTGCTCGCTCCTGTCGAGAACCGGCTGGAACTGCTCGGTGGCCTTCTTCAGCTCGGCGGCGGGATCGGCGCCGGCAATCATGTTGGTCAGCGCCACGCCATAGATGTCGCGGAATTCGGTGACGGGAATGATGACCGGCAGCGCCAGCCGGCTGATATTGCCTGAGCCGATCACGGCATCAAGCCAGCTTGCCGGCATAGTGACGCCTTCGCGCACCTTGGGATCCTCCAGCACGGATTTGCGGAACGGAACGCCGGCGCCGGCCTGCAACAGCCTCGCGCCCATGGCTGGCGATACCGCCCACTGGCAGAACAGATAGGCGGCCTCCTTCTTCTCGCTGGCGGCGGTAACGCCAATCCCGTCGCCAAAGGTGCCCGAGGCATGCGCCTTGGGACCCTTGGGCATGACGCCGTAGCCGACCTTGCCGACCACCCTCGATTTTTCCGGGTTTTCCATCGGCGGTGCAAAACCCACGCCGTCGAGCCACATGCCGATCTTGCCTTGCAGGAAGGCAGACTGTGCTTCGGCCCAATTGAACCCGGTGACGCCCGGAGGGGCGGACTTGGTCATCAATCTTTGATAGAGCGCGGCAGCCTCGATCGCCTCGGGAGCCTCGGTGCGCAGCTTGCCCTTGTCGTCGAGCGGCGTCATGTCGTAGCCGAGCATCAGCGATGTCCACACCGGCGTATTTGCGTTCTTGAGCCCGCGGGCGACGAAGCCGTATGTATTGGTCGACGGGTCGGTCAGCGCTTCGGCGGCGGCCACCAGTTGCTCGAAGGTCTCGGGGTATTTGAGGCCCTTGGCCTCGAACAGCTCCTTGTTCCAATAGAGTATCCAGTAGTCCACCGAGAAGGGTAGCGAGCGCAGCACGCCCTGGCCGTCCTTGGCAAACAGCATGCCGGCCTCGGCGAAGTCGCTTTCGACCAACCCCGGGTCGGTGAGCGACGGGTCGGCGAGGTAGCCGGCGATGTCAGCCAGCCAGCCACCTTTCTCGAACTGGCGCTTTTGCACGTGGTAGCTCAGATGCACGACGTCGAAGCTGGGCTTGCCCGAGCTCAATTCGATCACCGTCTTCTGGCGCTGCTGCTGCTCGGGCGTGGCCTCGGCATTGACCTTGATGCCGGTCAGTTCCTCGAACTCGGCGAGATATTTCAGGATGGTGTCGCTGCGCGGGCTTTTCACCAGATTGACGTCAAGCGTCGTCCCGGCAAAGCGTTTCCAGTCGACGCCTGCGGCAAAGCTAGGGCGGAGCCCCACAAGGCCGGCGGCGGTGAGCGCCGCGGTTCCGGCAAGGAGTTGCCTCCTGGTTGGGTTGAACAGATTGGACGACATTTCTTCCTCCCGGTTGCTGTCGTTGTGGATGCGCCGCGAACCGCGGCGCGGCTATATTTCCTCAGATCTGGAGCGCCAGCCGGCGCGCATTGTCGATATGCAGACTGATCGCTTCAACCGCCTTTTGCGAATTGCGGCTCTCCATGGCTTCGATGACCGCCAAATGTTCGCGCATCACCGGCACCACGCGACCGTCGATGCGGAAACGCTCCTGGTGGATCAGCCGGATTTTCACCGAGTTGACCAGATAGGCCTTGGCGATGATCTCGTTGCCCAGCGCATTGATAAAGGTATCGTGCATGGCCCAGTCGATGGTCTGGGCCTTGGCTTCCATTTCCGGCGTCGGCGCCTGCCCCAGAGCTTGAGCCAGCATCTCCTCGTGTTCGCGCCGCATGCGGGCAAGTTCGGCATCTGAAGCGCTGGCCGTGAATAGCGCCACCGCCTCGCGTTCCATGAATAGCCGAAACTGAAAGGCCTCGCGGATCAGATTGATGTCGATGTGCGCGATTTGCATGCCGCGCTGCGGGATGGTGGTCAGCAATCCCTCGGCCTCGAGACGCGGGACGATCTCGCGAATAGCGCCCAGCGGCAGCCCGGTGAAAGCGACCAGTTCGCGCTGTGACACGAACTGCCCCGGCCGCAGATCACGGGCCAGCAAATGCCGCGTGAAGCTGGCATAGGCTTTCTCCCGGAGAGTGATCGGTTCGCTGCCGTCTTCCACTTCAGCTCGCTTCCTTGTCGGCCAGCCCGGCCTTGTCGGTCAGGCCGCCTCTGTCGCAAACAGCCTGTCGTAGGCCGCGCCAAGCTGCCGCCGTCCTTGTGGGCCGATCACCTCCAGGGGCGGGCGGACCGCCAGCCAGCGCTCGTCGCCGGTCGTGCGCGCGACCATGACCTTCACCGCCGGTGTGACCGGGTATTTGAGCAATTCGAGCACGAAGTCCTCGACGCGTGGGTCGTCGCGGCCGTCTTCGACCATTGCGAGGATTTCGCCGGTAACAAAATTAGCCATGCCGGAAATCGCACCCTGTCCGCCGCGGCGCACGCTTCTCGCCAGATGCCGTTCGTCGCCGATCAGGATCACCAGATCGCCATGCGCTTCAAGCAGCGCCTCACTGTAGCTCCAGTCCCCGCCGGAATCCTTCACCCCGGCCACCACAGCGGGAAAGGCGGCGCGCAACCGGCCGATCAGCCCAAGCGGGAGCGGCACCATGGTGACAGAGGGGATGTTATAGAGGAGCACATCACGCGCCAGCGGGCCGAGTGCGGCGAAGACGGCGGAAAACCATCCGAACAGCCCGTTCTCGCCGACATTCTTGAAGTAGCTCGGCGGAGCGAGCAGAATGTTGCGAACGCCGCGCTGCAAAGCGTGCCGAGCCTGATCGGCGGCATCTTCGATTGCATCGACCAGCACGCCGGCGACGAGCTGATGTGCCGGTATACCGGCCGCCAACATGGCTTCGGTGACGATCCGCCGCTCGTCGGTGCCCACCGAGGCTCCTTCCCCGGTGGTGCCGAACAGCGTCGCGCTGCTGCAGCCGGCGCCAAGGCAGGCTCGGGCGTGCGCGATCATCGGCGCGAGCGCTATCTGCCCCGACGGGTCGAAGGGTGTGGCTAAGGCAACCGAAAGACCAAAGCGGGAAGCCAATGCGATCTCCGTTGAAATCAATGTGCACGTAGCGTTAGCACGCTAACATGTCAGATGTAAACTGGCGATCTTGCCAACTCGGCATCGCCGATTGGCGCTGCCGCGGCAGCGCCATCACCGATCACATCCTGCCGCCCGAGCATCACATATGCTGCTGTCCCGGAGCGTCTGCGGATTGGCTGGACGAGGCGGCCTAAGCTGATCAAGTGGCGACGAGGTGGCCGTCGCCAACATCTTCAAGCTTGAGTTTCCGGGGCTCGTCACCGATGCGCCGCACAGCGCTTGGAATTTCGCTGTCCAAACGGGCGAACCGGGCGCGGCGCCGGCCTGGATCGGGAACCGGAACGGCTTCGATCAGCCGCTTTGTGTAAGGATGGCGCGGGTTGGAGAAGATCTGGTCGCGGGTGCCCATCTCGACGATCTGCCCCAGATACATTACCGCCACGCGATCGGAGATGTTCTCTACCACCGCCATGTCGTGCGAGATGAAGAGATATGCGACGCCGAATTCGCGCTGCAGTTCCTTCAGCAATCTTAACACGCGCGCCTGCACCGACACATCGAGAGCAGAGACGCTCTCGTCGGCAATGATCAGCTTTGGTCGCAGCGCCAGCGCCCGTGCAACGCAGATTCGCTGGCGCTGCCCGCCGGAGAATTCGTGGGGATAGCGCTCCATCTGGTCAGCGGAGAGGCCGACGCGTTCGAACAGTGCGGCGATCTGGGCGTGCCGTTGCTCTTTGTCGCCGAGGCCGTGGATCAGCAGAGGCTCGGCGACGAGATCGCCTACTCGCATGCGCGGGTCGAGGGACGCGAAGGGATCCTGAAAGATCATCTGCACATTGCGGCGTACAGCCTTGCGCTCCTTGCGGCTGAGCGCCGACAAGTCGTGGCTGCCGATTGAAATGCTGCCGGTGTAGGGCACCAGCCCGGCGATCGCCTTGGCCGTCGTCGACTTGCCGCAGCCCGATTCGCCGACCAGCGACAGCGTTTCGTGCGGCGCGATCGAGAAACTGACGCCCTCGACCGCGTGCACCCTGCGGTCAACGCGACCGAAGAAGCCGCCGCGCAGGTCGAAGCGGACGTGAAGATCGCTGACGGATACAAGCTCGGCCGGCATGTGGGCGGCGTCTTGTCGGTCTTCGGCCGGCCGTCCGCCGCCGATGCGTGGCACGGCGGCCAGAAGCTCGCGCGTATAATCTGCCTGCGGGCGGGTGAAGATGTCGGTCGCGCTGCCCTGCTCGACCATCCGGCCATCGCGCATGATGATAACGCGGTCCGCCATCTCGGCGACGACACCCATGTCGTGCGTGATCAGGATAACACTGGTGCCGTGCTCGCGCTGCAGGTCACGCAGCAACTCCAGCACCTCGCCCTGAACGGTGACGTCGAGGGCGGTCGTCGGTTCATCGGCGATCAGCACATCCGGGTTCAGGGCCAGAGCCATGGCAATCATCACACGCTGGCGCATGCCGCCTGAGAGTTCGTGCGGATAGTGCTCGAGCCGCCGTTCGGCATCCGGAATTCGGACTGCCTTCAGCGCCTCGAGCGCCCTCAGCCGCGAGTTGGAGCGCGACAGCGAGGCGTGTGCCTCGATCGCCTCCGTGAGCTGCCGGCCGATGGAAAGAACCGGATTGAGCGATGTCATCGGTTCCTGAAAGATCATGGCAATGCGGTCGCCGCGGATGCGGCGCATACCACTCTCGCTAAGAGCCGCGAGATCCTGATCGCCGAGCCGGATGGAGCCTGATCTGATGCGTGCCGCCGGCTGCGGCAGCAAGCCCATGATGGCCAGCGCCGTCATCGACTTGCCGGAACCGGACTCGCCGGCGATGCAAAGCGTTTCGCCGCGCATCAGGTCGAATGTCAGGTCGGAAACGACGTCGCGGTCGCCCTCTTCGCCGCGCACGGCGACGCTCAGACCTGAGACGCTGAGTACCGGCCTGACAGAGCCACTCTCCGCGGCGGCCTGCCCGGATCGTTTGATGTCCTCCACCTTCATTCAAAGACGCAGCGCGGGAAGTAGAAAGAAACCACCCAGTTGGGCATGTCGACGATCTCGCTGATGCGCAGGTCGCCGCAAACCGACACAAGCATATAGGCGTCTACCGGATCCATGCGGTAGCGGCCGGAGAGCAGGTCTATCATCTGCGAGACGGCGCTCCTGGCGCCGTCCATCAGATCCGGCCCGATACCGGTTGTCACCTCATAGCCCTTGGCGTCGAGATGTCGCGACACCGGACCGGGCGTCGTGAAACGCGGCGTCCGCAGCCGGGCATCCTTGACCAGATCGAGCGTCAGCACGGCGTTCATGGGGCTCTCGATGGCCGTGCCGCAGACCTCGCCGTCGCCTTGCGCGGCGTGCGTGTCACCGACCGAGAACAACGCTCCCGCGACCTCTACGGGCAGGTAGAGCACCGTGCCGGCAGCGAGATCACGGATGTCCAGATTGCCGCCCACCCGCCGCGGCGGGACCACCGAATGCAGACCCGGCTCAGCCGGGGCATTGCCGATGGTGCCGGCGAAGGGCTTGAGCGGCACCCAGCCGCTCTTGCCGAACAGCGCCGGTTCGAGCGAGGCGGCGTCGTACTTCCAGATATTCAGTGCCGGTTGAGTGAAGTCATCCGCCAACAGACCGAATCCCGGGATATTCGCTGTCCAACCGAAGCCGGACGGCTTGAACGCCTCGATGGTGATTTTCAGGGCATCGCCGGGCTCTGCCCCGTCGACATAGATTGGCCCGGTGACCGGGTTCACCTTGGCAAAATCGAGCAAAGCAACGTCGTCAACGGTGCTCTCCATCGTCAGCTGCCCGCCGGACGAGTCCAGGCACTGGAACTCGATCGTCGACCCTGGCGCCACCCGTTCGGCCGGGACAAAGGAATTGTCCCAGCCGAAATGATGGTGGCGCCCGTGGATGGTGTAGTCGCAGTTATTGCACATCGGTCACATACACATTGTCGTAGTTGATCGGGATGTGGACCGGGTCGACATAGAGGTTGTCCGCGCCACCCATGCGGGTTGATTTCATGGTGAAACGCTGCTCGTTGAACACCGGTGCCCAGGGCGCGTCGTCCATGATCTTGCCGTAGATCTCGCTCCACATCTTGGCGCGTTCGCCAGCCTTGGCCGGGTCGACGATGGAGTCGGCTTCGGCCGCCTTGGCGTCGAGCTCCTTGTTGCAATACCACGACCAGTTCCAGCCGCCCGGGACGGCACCAGCGCAGCCGAGGATCGGGCCGTAGAAGTTCGACGGATCGGGGAAGTCGGCGATCCAGGCCATGCCGCCGGACCAGATCATCGGCGCACCGGCCTTGTCGCCGCCGGCGGCGATGACGTTGGCCTGCGCGAGCGACTGGATGCTGGCCTTAATGCCGACCGCCGCCAGATCCTGCTGGATGGCCTGCGCGATACGCGGGTTGGGATCGGTATTCATTGCAAACAGCTGCGTGTCAAAACCACCGGGATGCCCCGCCTCGGCAAGCAAGGCCTTGGCCTTGGCTACGTCATAGGGATAGCCCTTGAATTCTTTGTCGTAGCCAGGCATCGACGGCGGCAATGGCTGATTGGCCGGCACCGCACGGTTGTTGATCAGCTGGACGATGCGGTCCTTGTTGATCGCCATGTTGACCGCCTGCCGCACCTTCAGATTGTCGAACGGCGCCATGGTGGTATTCATGGTGATATAGCCGGTGTGCAACTGGCCGCCCTCGACGACACGGGCCTTCTGCTCGGGATCGGCCATCACCTCCTGGAATTTCGCTGGCGGAATGCCGTCGCCGGGAACGTCGATCTCGCCTTTCTGCAGCCGCAGCAGCGCCACTATCGGCTCCTGGCCGATCTCAAAGGTGATCTTGTCGAGATGCGGCAGGTCCTTGTGCCAGTAGTCCGGGTTGCGCTCGAAGACCACGCGCTGGCCGAGCGTCCATTCGGCGAGCTTGAAGGCGCCGGTTCCGACCGGGTGCTTGCCGAAGTCCGCGCCATATTTTTCGACCTCTTCCTTCGGCACGACATGCGAGAAGTTGATCGCCATGACATGCAGGAAGGTGGCGTCGGGCCGGGTCAGCTCGAACTTGATCGTGTAGGGATCGACGACGGTTATGCCGGCCAGGCTTTCCGCCTTGCCGGCAGCGACATCGTCATAGCCTTTGATCGACCCGAAGAAGCCGGCACCAGGGCTCTGTGTCTTTGGATTGGTGACCCGGTCGAGCGAATATTTCACGTCGTCGGCGGTCATCTCACGGCCATTGTGGAACTTCACTCCTTGGCGCAGCTTGAAGGTGAAGGTCTTGCCGTCGGGCGCAATCTCGTAGCTCTCGGCAAGGTCGGGCCGCAGGTTGGTGGTGCCCGGCTCGTAGTCCATCAGCCCGTCGAACAGGCTCTTGATCATCGACCAGTTCTGCCAGTCATAGCCGATGGCCGGATCGAGCGTAGCGACGTCGTCCTTGTAGGTAATGGTGATCGCGCCGCCCTGCTTGGCATTCGGATCGACGGCGTCTTCGGCGCGTACGCTCGTCATGCCAAGCACCAGCGCAAGCGCCGATGCCGCCACGGTCGATATCAGATATTTTCTCATGTCATGTTCCCTTTCTCTGGTGTTCTTGGTTTTCATCTGAGCTTGATGCGTGGATCGATGAACGGTGCGACAGTGTCGGCCAGGAGATTGCCGAGCACGATGGCAAAGGCCGAAACCAGGGTGACCCCCATGATGATCGGAATGTCGATGCGCTGAATGGCCTGCCAGGCTAGCTGGCCGATGCCTGGCCAGCCGAACACGCTTTCGACAACCACGATGCCGCCCATGAAGATGCCGATGTCGATGCCGATCATGGCAATGACCGGCAGGATGGCGTTGGGCAGCGCGTGCCGGAAGATAATGGCGCTGCGTGCAAGACCCTTGGCACGCGCGGTACGCACGTAATCCTGGCGCAGCACGTCGATCATCGACGAGCGCATCATGCGGGCGTACCAGCCTGCGCCGAGAATTCCCATGGTCAGCGACGGCAGCACCAGATGGCGCCAAGTGCCGTAACCGCCGATCGGGAACCAACCGAGCCGCACCGCGAACACATAAAGCAGCAGCAGGCCGACAACGAATTGCGGCGCCGAGACGCCGACGAAGGAGGCGACCATCAGCGACTGGTCGGTGGCGGTGCCGCGCTTGACGGCGGCGATGAGGCCCATCGTAAGCCCGATCACGACTTCGCAAGTAATGGCGCCGACCATCAGCAGCAGGCTTGCCGGCAGCCGCGAGACGATCAGCTCCGTGACCTCCGAGCGCTGAATGTAGGAGCGCCCCAGATCGCCGCTGAGCAGGCTGATCAGATAGTGCCAATACTGGACGACAAAGGGCTGGTCGAGGCCGAGCTGCCGGCGGATGTTCTCGACCGTCTCGGGCGTGGCGCTGCGGCCGGCGATCTGGCGGACGGGATCGGCGGGTAGCAGATAGAGCAGCGCAAAGGTGATCAGAGAGACGCCGAGCAAGATGAGCACGGACTGGACAACGCGGCGGCCGAGATAGGCGATCATCTTCGCCCCCTTTGCGTCGGATCGAGAATGTCGCGCAACGCATCGCCGACTAGGTTAAAGGCTAGCGCTAGCGCCAGGATCGCCGCACCCGGAAAGAAAACCAGCCAGGGCGCTGCCTGAAAATAGGTTTGGTTTTCGAAGATGATGTTGCCCCAGGAAGCAGTCGGCGGTTGCACGCCGATGCCGAGATAGCTGAGCGTCGCTTCCAGAAGCACCGTGGTCGAGATGCCGAGCGTGCCCCAGACGATGATCGTCGGCAAAAGGTGCGGCAGGATATGACGAAACAGGATGCGTGGAGCGCTTGCGCCGATGGTGCGCTCAGCATCGATGAACTCGCGCTCGGAGAGCGAACTTGTCTCGGTGTAGATGACGCGGGCGGTCTGCACCCAGTTCACCAATGCGATCACCATAGCGACGATCCACAGGCTCGGCTGGAGCACCGCCGCCAGGCAGATGGCGAGCAGCAGCGCCGGGAAAGCCATCATCAAATCGGTGAAGCGCATAAGCGCGCTGCCGATCCAGCCGCGGAAATAGCCGGCCGTGATGCCGACCAGCGTGCCGATCAGAAGCGCCACGCCATTGGCGACGATGCCGATGATCAGCGACGTGCGCGCGCCGAAGAGAAGACGGGTCAGCAGGTCGCGGCCAAGCAGGTCGGTGCCTAGCCAGAATTGGGCTCCCGGCGGCAGTGGCGCGCCTTCAAGCGTGAGCCCGTCAAACATCTGCTCGTTCGGATCGTAGCCTGTCAGCCACGGTGCAAGAATGGCGCCGGCCAAGAGAAGGGCAATAATCCCGAGGCCGAGCAATGCGAGAGGCCGTTTTAGCAGACGTCGCCAGACGCCGGCGCGAGGCTTGGCTGGCATACGCCCCGCGGCTGAAAGCTCAGGCGCGATCGGATTGGTCATCGTCGCCTTCTTCTTGTGTCATCGCCACGATCCTGCGCGCGGCGTCCTCGACGCTGATTTGCCAGCTCATCGCCAGCGAGCGAAGCTGCGCATAGGCACGGCCGTCCTCGGCGCCCTTCGACAAGACCTCCACCGCGCGTACGATGGTCTGGCGCTCCGCGACCCGCTGACGAAGCGAGGCGATCTCGCTGGCCAGAAGCTTGCGCGCCTCGAAACTCTGCCTTGCGATCAAAAGCGCGCTATAGACGCCGGCGTTGCCGACCGGTTTCAGCAATTGGGCATCGGCCTTGTGCGACAGTGCCCATTCGACACGCCCCGGCGCCTCGGAGCCGATCAGCGCTATCAGCGGCATCGGTGCCTCGCCCGGCTTCCACGGAAATTGCTCGTCAAAGCCGAGGTCTACGTCGAAGAAAACGAAGTCCGCCGCCAAGGCTTCGGCCGGCAGTTCCGGCCAGAAGCCAATCGCCTCAAGGCCGATGGCCGACAATTGCCTTGTGATCGCCTGCACGGTCGGATGTGGACGATGCAGGACAAAAGCCCTGGCGCCTCCAAGGTTCGGGATACGCGCCATCTTGCTCACGACACCACCCGCAGGCGTGGCCGCCCGAACGTCTCCGTCCGGTCATAGCGGGAAAGGTAGGGATCGGGTGCCACGCCCTTCGTCAGCGTGACCGTTTTGAACGATGTCCCATCGATACGTCCGATCTGCACCGGCAAGGTAGCGTGCTGGGTTTGCGGATCGATGGCGATGTCGCCCAGCGGTGTTCGAAATGATGTTCCGGCAAAGACCTTGGGCAGGTCCGTCCATTGTGCACCGGGGTTGCGGGTGAGGATCTCGGCGAGCGTGCGCACCGAGGCATAAGCCGCCGCCTCGAAGGATGAGGCAGGCATGACGGAAGACACTGAAGCCGCTCCGCGATCCGCCCCCGAGGTGTCGTGAAAATAGGGCCCAACGGAAAGATGACCATCCCCTGCCCCGTTGAGCGCCGGCAATTCGCATTCCGTGAGATTGCAGGACAGGATCGGGCAACGCTCCGGCCTGAAATGCGGGTCGCGCCGGCCAAGCTCGGCATAGGCGGCGATAAACGCATAGGAAGAAGGGCCGATGAGATTGTTCAGAATGAAATCAGGTCTCGTCGCCTGTACCTCCGCGATCAGCCTCGCAACATCGACCTCGCCAAGCGGCAGATAGCGTTCGCCCAGCACCTTGCCGCCGGCGTCCGCAATCAGGTCGCGCGCCACACGGTTGGTCTCCCAACCCCAGATGTAGTTGGAACCGAGCAGGAAGCCGTCGGCGCCGAAACGAGGCACGACATAGGCAAGTAGCGGTACGAGATGCTGATTGGGGCAGGCGTGGGTGTAGACGACATGCTCATTGGCTTCGAAGCCCTCGTACGGGCAGGCATACCACAGCGTGCCGCCTGCCCTTTCCAGGATTGGAATGACCTCCTTGCGGCTCCACGAGGTGACGCAGCCAATGATGTGACGCGCGCCGCTGTTGGCGAGAATGTCCGCGCAGCCGCTTGCATACCGATCGATGTTGCCCTGCGGGTCGCGCTCGACCGGGATGAATTCGAAGGGGACAACGGGATCGGCGTTGACGTCGGCGATGGCGTTCATCGCGCCCGCACGGCAGGATTCGGACACCAGCCGGTAGTTGCCGGACCGCGAATAGAGAATGCCGATCTCGATATGCCGTTTCAAGCAAAGCCTCAAAATGACAATGCCCCGCAGCCACCGCCGCAAGGCGAGGCATACGAGGCATTCTTGCCGCCCGGCGGCCAGAGCCGGTATTTGTCTCACCGTATTACGCCCGCGCCCCCAGTCAAGAGCCGCCACACGAAACTTTGGCCAGCCGAAACGGTTCGACGCGGAGCACGCAACTCATGCCGCTGGTCGTGTAGAGTCCGCCGGGAACCAAAATTGCTGATGTCCAGGTATGAGGCCGGACAACCTGGTTCGCTACCATTCAAAGCAACGACTTTAATATCGGTTTACCTGAATCTGCTAGCAGCAATGACGCCGGTTTTCGTCGGTCAAGCAAAGGGTCCACCTTGCCGCAGCAATTCAGCACTCCGTTCAGTCACCGGGGCGACCGCAACTGGTCGAGGTTGCACGGCTTCATGGGCGTCGAGTTGGAACTCGCGTCCGATGTTCTCGTGCCTCGTGTCGCCTTGGCCCGGAAGCTCGGCGGACGGGACTTCGGTGCCGGGAGCCGGGCTTGAGCATCATTCGCGCCTTGCAAGGCGCCGACCTCCCGGCAGTCGCGGACATGTTTCAGCGCGTGCTGCTGAAGGAAGGGACGAAAGCGCCGGCCTCTCTCGTCGAATACATGAGACGGTTTTATCTGGATGCGCCCGGTTGCGGCGGCGACCTCCGGTCGCTTGTCCATGTCAACGACGCCGGTCGCGTCTCCGGATTTGTCGGTGTCCACGTGCTGCCGATGACGTTCAACGGCCGACAACTACGCGCCGCCATCTGTAGCTCGCTCATGGTCGAGGACCATGAGCACGATCCGCTGGCCGGCGCCCGCTTGCTGAAAGCATACCTTGATGGTCCGCAGGACATCTCCTTCAGCGAGACGGCCAACGATATCTCCGTGAAATTGTGGACCCGGCTGCGCGGCGCGGTCCTGCCGCAATACAGCCTTGACTGGGTCCGCGTGATGCGCCCCGCGGCCTTCATGCTCAGCCTTTCCGCCAATCGCCTGACGCTTGCCCGAATGCTCAATCCGTTGGCGCGTGCCGTCGACCGATTTTATTGCAGGAGGATGACGCCCAGCGAACGACGCTGGTCAGGTGTGGCGGTGGAAGGGGCAGGCCACGGAGCATTTCGGATATCCGAAATCGACAGCCACACATTTGCCAAGCTCATCGAGCCGTTTACCGCTCAATTCGCCCTGCGCCCGGATTGGACGGAAGGCCAACTCGACCACATCCTGACCGATGCGGCACAGAAGCCGGATTTAGGCGAGCTTGTCTTCGGTTGCGTGACATCGCCAGTCGGCAACAATGTCGGCGCTTTCGCCTATTACGCACGGAAGTATCAAATTGGTCGCGTGCTGCAGATCCTCGCCCTCCCCGGCCAGGCGGGCTCGGTGATAGACTGCCTTATCGATCATGCCGCCGCGCGCGGCGTCAGCGGCCTGCGCGGACGTGTTCAACCTGCACTTCTGGGGGCGATGCTTGGACGACGCATCGCTTTCCTGACCGTTGCCTCAACGGTGGTGCATTCACGTGATCCAGAGCTGTTGGACGCCATGAAGAACTCGCAAGTCTTCCTGAACGGTCTTGCGGGCGAGCAGTGGAGCCGGCTGATCGGGAGCCGTTTCAGCTAGAGTCGGGACACGTTCAAATCGAACCGCCCATCCGTGGCCCGGTTTCGAGGCGGTTCAGGTGCCGATTTCCTCGACTTCATCAACGAGTTGCGGACGCTGGTGCAGATAACGCGTCGCCTTGCGTTTGGCGATGATATCGGCCCAGACGCGTTCCACTTGTGAGGCGGCCAACCCCGCCGCCTGCCCCACCAGCTCAGCCGCCACGCCGTTGTTGAGGCCGTAAAGGCAAATATCCATACGGTCATAAGGAAGCGAGAAGTAGAACTCCTCCTGGGTCTGCGCCAGCGAGTAGGTATCGGTGGTCGGCGGCCGGTTCCGGATTTCCTCCGGAACACCGAGATGGGCCGCCAGCGCATAGACCTGCGTTTTATAGAGGTGCGCGATCGGCTTGACGTCCGCTGCGCCGTCACCGTTCTTCACGAAGAAACCCTGATCGTATTCCAGCCGGTTCGGCGTTCCAAGGACGGCGAAGTTCAAGCGGTCGGCGTGATAGTATTCGATCTGCTTGCGGGTGCGCTGTTTCATGTTGGTGGCGGCGACGATACCAAGATAGACAGGCAACGGCATTCTCAGTTTCGTCTGCTTGCCTTCCGGATCCTGCACCACTAGGGATGAGATATTGTAGCCCTTGCCCTCGAGGGCGTTCGCGATCACGATCTTCGAGGCCCAGCCTTCGGCGTATTCCGGGACCAATTCGCGGATAAAGGCGTCGCGACGCTGGTAGCAGCCCATCGCGCTCAGGGTCGGCCCGATATCCTCTACGATAGCCTCGACGCCAAAAGTTTCGGCGACGAGGCGGCCGAGCCGCAGACTTTCGGGATCGGAATCGCTTTCCGGCATGAACAGGCAAAGCACATTCCGCGGTCCGACGGCTCGCGCGGCCAACGCGACCGACACGCTCGAATCGATCCCGCCCGAAAGACCGAGCACAAGGCCCCGCTTGCGAAACCCGCGCAACTGCTGGCGCAAAGCCGTTACGACACGGTCCGTTTCGGCGGCCAGGTCGATCGCCAGAGCCTGCGCCAGAAAGGTCCGCGCGTCCTTGGCGGGGCGAACATTCATTGAGCGGCCTCCATGGTTTCTGCCGCAAGCCGACGACTGACCTTGCCGGTATCGGTCTTCGGCAGTTCCCGGCGGAACTCGATGACCCTGGGGACCATAAAGTCCTCAAGGTGGCGTGCACAATGACGAATGATATCCTTTTCGCTAAGCGCCGGGTCGGACCGTACGATGAGTGCACCGATCGCATGCCCGAGCACGGGATCCGGCACACCGACAACCACTGCTTCCGCGATGCCCGGATGCGCGTGAAGCACGGCTTCCACTTCCTTGGGCGCGACTTTCTCCCCCCGCGACTTTATGATGTCGTCCTTGCGGCCGACGAAATAAAGAAAGCCTTCCTCATCGGCCCGGAACAGATCGCCGGTGTAGAGAACCATCTCCCAAGGATTCGGACCTGGGCGAAGGGCTTGTGCCGTCGCAGCTTCGTTTCGCCAATAACCCTGCATGACGTGCGGCCCGCGAATGACCAACTCACCTGCTACGCCCGGCGGCACTCGTTGCCCGTAGTCGTCGACGACAAAGGCCTCGGTGTTCGGAATGGCTATCCCGACCGACCCCGGCCGGTGGTCGAGTTCCTCGGGTGGCAGATAGGTGCAGCGCTTGCATTCCGTCAGGCCATACATCGAATAGAGCCTGACATCGGGGAAAAGAAACCGCAGGCGTTCTATGTGAGCCGGCGGCAAGGCAGCCGCCGTGTTGGAAATATAGCGAAGGCTGGGCAGGAAGCCCGGCGCCAGGTCACGCATCTGCAGGATCATCGCTGCCATCGTGGGCACGAGCGGAAGACCGGTGACGCCTTCCTGGCGGATACGTTCAAAGACCGCCTGGGGAAAAGCGAAGGACTTCTCGAGCACGAGCGTGGCGCCGAGCCTGACAGCCATCAGCAACTGATAGAGCCCGTAGTCGAAAGCCAGGGGCAGAACATTCAAGATGATGTCGTCCGGCGAATTGCGCAGATAGGTGGTGATTGAGTCGGCCGCCGCGTCGCAATTGCGGTGCGTCATCATCACGCCCTTGGGCCGGCCGGTCGAGCCCGAGGTGTAGATCAACATCGCAAGATCGACGTCAATGCCGCGGTGGTCAATCTCCCTGGCTTGGAACGTCAAGCAATCCGCCAGGGATGTGGCGCCTGCCGGGCATTGGTTATCCGCACCAAGGGTGGAAGCCACGAAGATGCCGGTCTTGCCGGAGGATCCGGACGCCTCGGCGACCAAGGGCATCAGTTTTGCTTGCGTAAGGATCGCAGCTGCGTCGCAATCGGCGATGATGTAGGCAAGCTTTTCGGCCTTGGTAGATGCGTTGATCGGACTGAAAGTCGCGCCTGCCTTAAGAACTGCGAAAATCGAAACCGCAGCCTCCCAGCAATTGTCCATGAAGATCAGGACGCGGTCGTCGCGCCTGACGCCATTCGTGAAAAGGGCGGCGGCCAGGCGGCTTGAGAGATCGTCCAGCTCTTCGTAACACAGCCTTTTGTGCTCCGTGATCAATGCCGTTTTGGCTGGATGGGCAGCGGCCTTGGCAGCCAGAAAATGTTCGATCCGCACGGACGCTCCTCGCCAATTGCGCCTACGCTGCCAGCGCTTCTGCTTTCGCCTTGATGAAGGCGGAGATACGGTCAATTGAATCCAGATTGGCCGGTACGATGTCGGTATCGACCATCGCGATGCCGAAATCATCCTCAATGAAAGCTACGAGTTCCAGCACGGCCGTCGAGTCGATGATGTCGTTCTCGATCAGTGATGCCGTGTCTGCAAGCTCGTAGGACGAGTCGCCGAACAGGAAGTTGTCGACGATAAAGGTTTTGACCTTGTCCTTGATTGTTACCATGATGTTTTCTTCCCTCGATTTCTCAGGCCGCTCGTGCTGTACCGACCTTTTGGCCGGTGAAAATCTTCTGCCACAGTTGGGTCGACAAAATGCCGACGAAGGCAGCATTGTCGCGGAACCCGGACGCTGGCTGCAAGCGGCATTTCTCGTGCAGGTTCGCCACCGCCTTGGCGTTGAATAGTCCTCCGGCGGCGATGCTCGCCTCGCTGAGCGAGTCGCGCACGTAGTCCAGTTCTCCGGCTCCAACGAAGGAGCGGGCTTCCGGCGCCCGGTAAGGCTGTTTGGTGCGCTCCCCGATGGCCGTCGGGAGCAAGTGCTTGGCAACTTTGCGCAGTATGTGTTTTTCCACCAGTCCCTTCAGCTTCATTTCCGGCGGAAGTCTTGCTGCAAACTCCACCAAACGATGATCGAGGAAGGGGAAACGCCCTTCAATACCGTGCGCCATGGCCATCCGGTCGCCCTGGCTCGAGAGGATGTAGCCCGGCAGGAGAAAGCGGGTTTCGAGATATTGCCCCTGATGCAGCGGATGCCACCGGGAAAACGCCTCAGGCAACCGGCTGGCCAGTTCCTCGGCTGCGTCATAGCCCTTCAATGTCGCGCGCAGGTCACCGGAAAAGAACATCTTCGCCGCTGATGTGGTCTTGAAACGCGGCCGATGCGAGAACAGCGGATCGTCCAGGGCAGCGCTGCCGGTGCCGAAGAACGCAGCCAGGTACTCCACGGACTGCTGTTGCAGCCCCGGCAGATAGGGATAAAGCTTGCGGAACAGCTGTGGCCTGCTGCGCGATGCCGGCTGTCGTCCGCAGAAACGGCGAACCCGCGCTTCCTTGAAGACATCATAGCCGGCAAAGACCTCGTCGGCGCCTTCGCCTGTCAGCACCACTTTCAAACCGGCCTGGCGAACGAGGCCGGACAGTTGATAGAGGGGGGCCGGGGCGGTGCGGATGATCGGCCGCTCGGTAAAGCGGATGACTTCGGGAAACACACCGGCGATATCGCCGGCACGGCAGGCGATGGTTCGATGATGCGTGCCAAGCGCCGACGCCATTTCGGTCTGGAAGGCGCTTTCGTCATACTCGGCGCTGTCGAACGTCACGGAAAATGTCTGCAGCTTAAGAGGAGTCATGCCGGCCGCGATTGCCGAAACGAGGGATGAATCGAGCCCGCCCGAAAGGTAAGAACCGACCGGAACGTCGGCGCGCATGCGAAGCTTCACCGCGTCGGTCAAAAGGGCCTGCAGTTCTTCGGCCGCATCGTCCTCATTGCTAATTTTTGATGGCGCGTCGAGATACGGGTAGTCTAGGTGCCAATATGGTTTGACCGTGACTTGCCCCAGTGTCGCGATCATCACGCTTCCCGGCTCCAGCTCGTGGATGTTGCGGAAAGCCGTGCGTGGAGCGATCGGCGCCCACAGCGTAAAGATCTGGTCGAGTGCGATCTGATCGATTTCGGCCGAGACGCCGGGCACCTTCAGCAGGGCTTTTATCTCCGACGCAAAGTAGAGCACCCCGTCCCTGCTGGTGTAGAACAGCGGCCGAACACCCATGCGGTCTCTTGCAAGCACCATCCGCCGACGCCGATTATCCCATATCGCGAAGGCGAAATCACCGTTCAGGAGCGACAGGCAGTCCTCGCCCATCTCGTCATACAGCTGCAGGAGAACTTCTGTGTCGCTCGACGTGCGGAAGCGTCGGCCCTTGGCCAGCAGTCCTTCGCGCAATTCCACGTAATTGAAAATCTCGCCGTTGAACGCAATCGTCAAATTGCCGGTCTCGTCGGACATCGGTTGCTGGCCATCACCAATCCCGATCACCGACAGCCGCGCATGCCCAAGTCCAGCTTCGGGCGCTACGAATTTCCCTTGTTCATCCGGCCCGCGATGGGCGATCGCAGACGTCATGCGCGCAAGCAAAGCTTCCGCATCCCGGACTGAACCGAAATAGCCCCCGAATCCGCACATCTACACAGCTCATACTGAACAGCAAGCCACAGAACATAGCGTTCATAAGCGCCTCAAAGGTTAATCAGATACTTTTCAGCGAGCATGTGGTTAACAGGATGTTAGGACAGTATGATGCTTTTTGCAGTCCGACTTGTACCCACTCCAGGTCACGCTTGATGGTGAGCTACTGTCGCACGAGCACCATGGGCCAGGTTCTTCAAAGCTTCGCGCCGGATCAGTTGCGGATTTGGGCCGAATGCCAGTGATATCGGTTCGCATCGAGATAGGAGATGTCACAGCGAGCGGTGCAAATTACTGCTTCGAGTACGGCCGGTACCAATCGACAAACTTCTTCAGCCCGTCCTCTATCGAAACGCTAGGCCTAAAGCCGAAATCCCGCTCCAGCGCGGTCATGTCAGCATAAGTCTTCTCGACGTCGCTCGCCTGCATCGGCTCGTTGTGGCGGATTGCCTTGACCTCGAGCAATCTTTCCAGAATGTCGATGAAGTCGCCCAGCCGCACCGGCCGGTTGTTGCCGACATTGTAAAGCCTGTTCGGCGGAACGTCCGTGGGGGGCTTGTCGAGCACAGCGACAACCGCCTTCACAACATCGTCTATGTAGGTGAAATCGCGCCACATTTCGCCATTGTTGAAGACCCGGATCGGCTTGCCCTCGAGCATCGCCTTGCTGAACATCCAATAGGCCATGTCGGGACGGCCCCACGGACCGTAGACCGTGAAAAACCGCAAGCCGGTCTGCGGTATGCCGAACAGATGGGCGTAGGTATGGCTCATCAACTCATCGGTTTTCTTGGTGGCGGCGTAAAGCGAAACGGGCTTGTCGACCTGATCGGCCTCGCTGAACGGCACGCTGCGGTTGCCACCATAGACCGAGCTCGACGAGGCATAGACCAGATGCTCGAATGCCGGTTCGGCGCGACAGAATTCGAGCACTTCGAGGTGGCCCATGACATTGGAACGGATATAGAGCCGTGGATTGTCGAGTGAGTGACGCACGCCGGCCTGCGCTGCGAGATGCACGATCCTGACGATGCCTTTCCCGGCCAAAGCGGCCGCAAGCGCGCCCTGTTCGGCAATATCGATCTGGTGGAACGAAAAATCCTTACGGGGCAGAAGGCGGGCAAGCCGCCCCTTTTTGAGCGCCAGGTCGTAATAGTCGTTCATGTTGTCGACGCCGACGACCGCTTCTCCCCGGTTGAGCAGATGGTGGCAAACATGACTGCCAATGAACCCCGCGGCTCCGGTGACAAGTATAGGCAACAAGCTTCTCCGCGCGCACAGCCGGGCGGGTATCTGGAGAGGCAGATCCAGCCCATTTCGTCGTGCTATAGTCGAAAGCCGAGGTGGAGACCACCACTAAGCTGATGCTTCAGCTTGCCTCGCGCATGGCTTCGGCAGCCTGCAGGTCGACCGACACCAGTTGGCTGACGCCTTGCTCGGCCATGGTTACCCCGAACAGCCGGTCCATGCGCGCCATGGTGATCGGGTTGTGTGTGATGATGACGAAGCGCGTTTCGGTGGTTGCGGCCATTTCGTCCATCAGATTGCAGAAGCGTTCGACATTGTGGTCGTCGAGCGGGGCGTCGACTTCGTCGAGCACGCAGATCGGCGCCGGGTTGGTCAGGAACACGGCGAAGATCAGCGACATCGCCGTCAATGCCTGCTCACCGCCGGACAGCAGCGTCATCGTCTGCGGTTTCTTGCCGGGCGGGCGCGCCAGGATCTCGAGCCCGGCTTCGAGCGGATCGTCGGACTCGATCAGTTGCAGCTCGGCGGTGCCGCCGCCGAACAAATGCGAAAACAGCCGCTGAAAATGGCCGTTGACCACCTCGAAGGCGGCGAGCAGCCGCTCGCGGCCTTCGCGGTTCAGGCTGTGGATCGCCTGCCGCAGCTTGCGGATCGCCTCGATGATGTCGTCGCGCTCGGAGACGATGGTCTCCAGCCGGTCCGATAGTTCCTTCTGCTCTTCCTCGGCGCGCAAATTGACGGCGCCCAACCGTTCGCGCTCGACCTTCAGCCGGTCGAGCTGACGCTCGATCTCGGCCATTTCGGGCATCGGGCTGTCGGGTTCGAGGCCAGTGTGGCGGATCACCAGATGCGGCGGCGTGTTCAGCGTTTCCTGGATGCGCGCCTCGACTTCCAGCCGACGCTCGTCGGCGGCGGTCAGCCGCTCTTCGGCGCGAACACGCGTTTCGCGCGCTTCGGCGAGCGACTGAATGGCAGCGGTCGCAGCCTTGTCCAGCTCGGACTGCCGGTTCTCCGCTTCCTGCAAGCGGTCACCTGCAGCTTTTCGCAGGCTTTCGGCCTCGGCGAGTTGCGACAGCAGGGCGCGCCGTTTGCCGTCGATCTCGTCGGGTGCGTCGGCCAGTTGCTCGCGCTCGGCCTCAGCCTCTGCCTTGCGTTCGCCGAGTGCCGCGATCTGCGTCGAGGCGTTTTCGGCGCGCTCCACCCAATTGCGCCGTTCCGCGCCGATCGCGTCGAGCCGGCGCGCACGTGCCTCGGCTTCTCGCCTCAGGCCCTCGTGAACGGCACGCGCATCGGCAAGGGCGGCGCGGTCGCGGGCGACGTTGGCCGCCGACTGCTCGAGCCGCAGTTGCAGATCGCCGAGATCGGGAGCGTCTTGCAGCAGCATTTCCGCCTCGACGAATGCCGCCGCCGTCTCCTCATGGCTGTCGACGATACGCGCGCGCGCCTCGTCAAGTGCTGCACGCCGGCTCGACAGTTCGCCGCCGGCTTTTTCGGCCTCAGCCAGCGTATTGCGGGCAGCATCCAGCCCATGCTGGGCGTCGCGCCCGGCCTGTCGGGCATTGCGTTCGGCCTCGCTCGCCTGGGCAAGCGCCTGTTCGGCCTGCGCAAGCGCCTGTTCGGCTTCGCGCAGGATGCGCGTGGCATGAACCGCTTCGGCATTGAGTTCGGCCAGCCGGTTTTTCTGCGCCAGCCGCTGCGCGGCGGCGGTCGGCGCATCGGCGCTGGCGGTGAAGCCATCCCAACGCCAGAGCGCGCCTTCGCGGCTGACCAATCGTTGACCGGGAGCAAGCAGCGTCTGCAACTTTCTTCCGTCGGCGGCATCGACAATGCCGATCTGGGCCAGCCGGCGGGCCAGTTGCGCCGGCGCGCGCACCACGCTAGCGAGGCTCTTTATGCGTTCCGGCAAAGCGACATCGCCGGGCTGGATTTCGCTCTGGCCCCAATGCACAGGCGCGCTACGATCAAGCGGCACGTCGAGATCTTCGCCAAGCGCGGCACCCAGCGCCGTCTCGTAGCCACGCTCGACGCTGATCTGCTCCAGCACCGAGGGAAACAAATCGCCGCTCGCGGCGTTCAGGATCTTGGCGAGCGTGCGGGCCTCGGTTTCGATCCGCGCCAGTTCGGCCTTTGCGTCCTGAACCGGTGGGCGGGCGGCACTTTCGCTTGCGCGTGCCTCGGCGACCGCCTGTTCCGTGGCAATCGCGGCTCGTTCGGCCCCTTCGAGCAGCGCCTGCGCCTGTTCGACCAGCAGCCGCTTCTCGGCGGGGTCGGGCAGGCCGGCGACCCTGGAGACGATCTCCGACAGTTCGCGGTCGACATCGGCAAGCTGGCGGGCAAAGCGGTCGCGGCGCTCAGCGGTATCGCGCAGCGTCCGTTCAATCTGGTTGCGCGAGGCGGCCGCCTCCGCCCGTTCGGCGGTCAGCGAGGCCAGCTTGGCCTCGCTCGAGGCAAGCGTCGATGCCGCCTGCTCGAAAGCCGCGCGGGTGCTGGCCTCGCGCTCGGCGGCGCCGGCGTTTTCGATATCGAGCGCGGCTTCTTCGGCGGCGAGGCGTTCGAGGATATCCGCATTGTCGCGGACCATGTGCTCCTCGCGGGCAAGGTCGCCATCGAGCTGTTGCAGTCGGCGGTCGAGCTCAGCCTGGCGGGCGCGGATGCGGCCTGCTTCTTCCTCGATCTGTGCCTTAGCGATCGACAGACGCTGGAAGGCGGCGGCGGCGGCGGCTTCCGCATCGCGCAGGTCCGGCAGCCGGTGGGCGTTGATACCTTGTTCCCTGGCGGCAGCCATCTGGGCGGCAGCACGGTCGCCGACCAGCGCGGTGGCAATCGCCAGTGCCGAACGCGCTTCGCCTTCCTGCGTCTTGGCCAGCGTCCAACGCAGATGCAGCAGCGTCGCTTCGGCCTTGCGGATGTCGGCCGACAGGTTCTTGAAGCGCGAGGCCTGGCGGGCCTGGCGTTTCAGGCTTTCGATCTGGCTTTCCAGCTCGCCGACGACGTCGTCCAGCCGTTCGAGGTTCTGTTCGGCCGCCTTCAGCCGCAGCTCGGCTTCGTGGCGCCGTGTGTGCAGGCCGGAAATGCCGGCCGCCTCTTCCAGCAGTGCGCGGCGCGCCTGCGGCTTTGCCTGGATCAGCTCGCCGATGCGGCCCTGGCCAACCATCGAGGGCGAGCGGGCGCCGGTCGACTGGTCGGCGAACAGCAGCTGGACATCCTTGGCACGGGCTTCCTTGCCATTGATGCGGTATAGCGAGCCGGCCTCGCGCTCGATGCGGCGCGAGACCTGCAACTCATCGGCGTCGTTGAAGGCAGACGGCGCAGTCCGGTCGCTATTGTCGAGGAACAGCGTGACTTCGGCGGTGTTGCGGGCCGGACGCGTTCCCGAGCCGGAAAAGATGACATCGTCCATGCCGGACGCACGCATGTTCTTGTAAGAGCTTTCGCCCATAACCCAGCGTAGCGCCTCGACCAGGTTCGACTTGCCGCAGCCGTTCGGCCCGACGATGCCGGTCAGGCCGCGTTCGATGACGAACTCGCCGGGTTCGACGAAGGATTTGAAGCCGAGGAGGCGAAGGCGCGAGAACTTCATTCGCGCCGACCCATAGCCAAGTTTCGCAAAACTGTTCCGCGGTTTTGCAAGGAGAACCAGCGGCAAGACAAAGAAGTGCGCACGCCGAAGCGCAGCCGCTTCGGCGCTGCCAAAACGTCAGAGCAGAGGGTCGATGATGGCCGACATTTCCGCAATCGACATCGCCCCTTTGTAGGTCTTTCCGTTGATGAAAAAGGTCGGTGTGGAATCGACCTTGAATTCGTCGGCGCCGCGCTTCTGGACGGATCTCACATCGTCCAGAAGTTTCTGGTCCGTCAAGCAGGCCTCGAAGGACTCCTGTGTAAAACCGGCAAGCTTGGCGATTTGCAGCAGTGCGTCCTTGGTATTGTTCACACCAACCCAGTTCGCCTGCTGCCTGAACAGCACGTCGACCATCGGGAAATAGTTGTCCTTGGAGCAGCGCGCCAGCATGAAACCGGCCTCGGCGCTGGGGTCGAACGGAAATTCGCGTAGGATGTAGCGGGCCTTGCCGGTGTCGATATATTTCGTCTTCAGCTCCGGGAAAGTGGTCTCGGCGAAATGCGCGCAATGTGGGCAGGTCATCGATGCATATTCGACGATGGTGACCTTTGCGTCGTCCTTGCCAAGCTGCATGTCGGGCAGCGCGCCCGGCTTCAACAAGGCCGTCATATCCACGGTACCCTGAGCTTCCGGCGCCTTGGCGGCGGCTGGAGCGGCCGGCTTCGCAGGATCGGCCGGTTTCGTCGGATCGGAGGGGGGCGCAGGCGTCACATCCTGCGCCTCGGCTTTCTCGCCGGAATCGCTGCAGGCGGCAAGCAGCGCCATCGCCGGTATGGCGGCCAGCGACGACAAGAGATTTCTGCGGGACAAGGAACGGATCATACGAATCACCTGGCAATAGTTGGATTTTGCAATGCAAAGGCTACAAAAAGCGAGAGTTGGCGCGAATTAAGGCATTGCCACCCCTATTCCAATCGGCAAATTCGAGCATGCCATCACGATAGCGCGAGATTACGGCTTCCTTTGGCCTAGAATGGTGGCGCCAAGCCGCTCCAGCGAGGCGCGCAGCCCGTCGTCCTCGATCAAACCGACAGTGCCCGACAGCTTCGCCTTCTCGGCCACGGTCAGCGGCCGCAAACTGGGTTTCGGCTTTTCCTTGCCCGCCATTACCGGTTTCTGCACGATCCTGATCCGGCCGATCGCATTGAAGCCGAGAAACGCATTGACCCGGTTGATGATCTCGCTGGTCTCGTGCTGCAGATGCAGTGCCGCCACACCCTCGCAGGCAATCACCAGCACCGCCGGCTCGAACGGATCGTCTTCGTGCATGCGGCGCGGCCACTGGATCTTTTCCGGGCGCGAGCGGCCGGCAAGCCGCGGCCCGGCAATCTCTTCCCACGACTGAACCAGCCCGATCGACATGCCGGCCCGCTTGCGCAGCACCGGGTCGAGGATCTCGGTTGCGAGATCGCTCACCGGAACGGGATTGCCGAAGGGCCTTTTCCCTGCCATGTGCGTTCTCCAGTCACCAGCTTCAGCACCAGTGGATTAGGGCCGACCCTCGATCAATGGCACTGCACGACCAGACCCGCAAGGCCGTATCCGGAGACAATGGCGAGATCGCGTTCCGGCTGCTTGGCTGGTACGACGCGCATCACCGCGACCTGCCCTGGCGTGTTCCGCCGCACGCGCTGGCAAGCGGCGCGCAGCCCGATCCCTATCTGGTCTGGCTTTCCGAGGTGATGCTGCAGCAAACCACGGTCGAGGCGGTAAAATCCTATTTCCGGGCGTTCGTGCAGAAGTGGCCAACTGTCGAGGCACTGGCGGCGGCACCGATCGAAGACGTCATGAAGGCCTGGGCCGGGCTCGGCTATTATTCTCGCGCCCGCAACCTCAAGGCTTGCGCCGATCTCGTCGCGCGGCTAGGCGGCCGCTTTCCGGACAGTGAGACCGGCTTGAAGGAACTGCCCGGTATCGGCGCCTATACGGCAGCGGCGATCGCGGCGATCGCCTTCGACCGACCAGCCGCGGTCGTCGACGGCAATGTCGAACGGGTCGTCTCACGGCTGTTTTCGATCGCCACGCCGCTGGGCGAAGCCAAGAGCGAGATACGCAGCCATGTCGAGCACATGGTTCCCGGGACAAGGCCCGGCGACTTCGCGCAGGCGATGATGGACCTGGGCGCGACGATCTGCACACCGCGCCGGCCCCGCTGCATGCTTTGCCCCGTCAGGCAGGATTGCAGCGCCACAATCTCGGGCGATCCCGAGCGCTTTCCGGTCCGCCTGCCCAAGGCCGAGAAACCCTTGCGCCGCGGCGCCGCTTTCGTCGCCGTCAGGGGCGACGGCGCCGTGCTTTTGCGCAAGCGCGTCGAAAAAGGCCTGCTGGGCGGCATGACCGAAGTGCCGACGACCGGCTGGACCGCGCGCATCGACGGCGCCACAACGGAAGCGGCAGCCCCGTTCCCCGGCGACTGGCGGCAGGCCGGACGCATCGGCCATGTCTTTACCCATTTTGCGCTCGAACTCGACGTGTTCAAGGCGGAGACCGACAGCGCCGCCCCGCCCGGGCATTTCTGGTCGCTGGCCCATGAAATTTCCGGGGAAGCGCTGCCGAGCGTCATGAAAAAGGTAATCGAAGCGGCGATACCGGGCGCGACGAAGAAGCAGCGGCCGCATTGAAAGAGAGAAGAATGTCCGAAATCCGCCACATCGTTTTCGACATCGGCAAAGTGCTGATCCACTATGATCCGAACCTGCCCTTCAGCCGCCTGATCCCCGATCCAGACGAACGGAAATGGTTCTTCGACAATGTCTGCACGCATGATTGGAACATCGAGCAGGATCGCGGCCGGACCTGGGAAGAGGCAGAGACGCTCCTGATCGCCCAGTACCCGGATCACGAACAGAATATCCGCAATTTCCGCCGCCATTGGCACGAAATGGCACCGCATGCCTATAATGACAGCGTAGCCATCATGGAGCGCCTGATCGACACTGGCCATGACGTGACGCTGCTGACCAACTGGGCTGACGATACGTTCCGCGAAGCGCGCGACCGCTTTCCGTTCCTGGAGCGCCCGCGCGGCATCACCGTGTCAGCCGAGATCGGGCTAATCAAGCCGGATCGCGCCATCTATGATCACCACGTCACCGCGTTCGGCCTCGAACCGTCAGCCACGCTATTCATCGACGACAGCCAGAAAAATGTCGACGGCGCCAAGGCGGCCGGCTGGCAGTCGGTGCTGTTCACCGATGCAAAGACGCTCAGGGCGGACCTTGCGCGTCTTGGGATCAAGGTGTGATTTGAATCGCTTCCAGGGACTGGCTGAGCCTTCGCATTAACTGATCTGTCGCAACTCAGAAACCGTCAGGCCCCTGCCCGTTCCATGCCTAGCCGCGCAATGCGGCGAAGCTCGTCAATCGGGGTCAGGCCTCCGCTGCGCTCATAATGCCAGAAGGTCCATCCGTTGCAGGCGTCCAGCCCCTGTACCTCAGCGCCGATCTTGTGGATCGACCCGGCACTGTCGCCGATCGCCAGGGTGCCGTCGGCACGCACCTTGGCCGCCCAACGCTTCTTGGCGTCGTAGAGCGTAGCGCCGGGTGCCACCAGGCCATTGTCGAGCAGCGTGACGAAGGCAACGCGCGGCTCGGCGCGCTTGCCGGTCAGCACTGTCAAATTGGCGCCGTCCAGCGGCCGGACCGCATCGATGCGTTCCATGGCGGCATCGATATAGGCTTGCTCACGCTCGATGCCGACGAAGTGGCGGCCAAGCCGTTTGGCCACCGCACCGGTGGTTCCTGAACCGAAGAAGGGATCGAGCACGATGTCGCCGGGCCTGGTCGATGCCGTCATGACGCGGGCAAGCAACGCTTCCGGCTTCTGCGTCGGATGCAATTTGTCGCCATTGTCGTTCTTCAGGCGCTCGCCGCCGGTGCAGATCGGAAACAGCCAGTCGGAGCGCATCTGAATGTCGTCGTTCGATGCCTTCAGCGCCTCGTAGTTGAAGGTGTAACCTTTGCCCTTCTGGTCGCGCGATGCCCAGATCATCGTCTCATGCGCGTTCTGGAAGCGACGGCCACGGAAATTGGGCATTGGATTGGTCTTGCGCCAGACGACGTCATTGAGGATCCAGAAGCCCAGGTCCTGCATCTTGGCGCCGACCCTGAAAATATTGTGGTAGGAGCCGATGACCCAGATCGTGCCGTTGGGCTTCAACACGCGGCGCGCCGCCAGCAGCCAGGCGCGGGTGAAGGCGTCGTAGGCCTCAAAACTGTCGAACTGGTCCCAATGGTCGTCGACGGCATCGACCTTGGATTGGTCGGGCCGGTGCAGATCGCCATCGAGCTGCAGATTGTAAGGCGGATCGGCAAAGATCACGTCGATCGATTTTTCCGGCAGCCGTTCCAGCGCGGCGACGCAGTCGCCCTTCAGGATCGTATCCAGCCACTCGGATTGCTGGGGAGCATCGGAAAGCTCGTCGAGAAGACGCACGGCAGACATTATGACACCCAAGGCACGCGTTACTGTTTACTGTCCGTTATGGTTACCGATCAGCGTAAATATTCAGTGAAGGATACTGCCGAATTTGCGAAGCCCGGCCTGTTGGTGTATGCCGCGCCGCCTGAGCCGTTTGGACCAAAGGCCTCTTGGCATTCCCTTCATCCCGCTTTCCGGATCACCATGCCCCAGCCAGACCTTGTCATCTTCGATTGCGACGGCGTGCTCGTCGATTCCGAAATCATCGCCGCACGCATCGATGCCGAGCTTTTGACCTCGGCCGGCTATGAGATATCGGCGGAGGAGATTTCCGAGGTCTATGCCGGGCTGACTTTCAAGGACATCATGATGCGGGTCGAGGAAAAGTCCCGGATCCCGTTCCAGGCCTCCCTGATCGACAAGGAGGAACAGCTGGTCGATCGCCGGCTGCGCAGCGACGTGCGTGCCATCGACGGGGCGCACGAGGCTGTCGCCGCGGTAACGGTGCCGCGCTGCGTCTGTTCGAATTCGCGTTCGGAGCGGATCGAATTCATGCTGGAGAAGGTGCAGCTTTTGCCGTTCTTTGCCGGCCGTATCTTTTCGTCGCTGGAAACGCCGACCGGGAAAACCAAGCCGGCGCCGGACGTGTTCCGGTTCGCCGCGGAAAAGCTCAAGGCCGATCCTGCGAACACCTTCGTCATCGAGGATTCCGTGCATGGCGTCACCGGCGCCAAGACGGCGGGAATGCGCGTCATCGGCTTCACCGGCGCGGCGCACAGCTATCCCGGCCACGCCGATGCGCTGACCGAAGCCGGTGCCGAAACGGTCATCCGCCGCTGGGCGGAACTGAAAAGCGTGATCGCCGCGCTGTCGGAATGGTCGGCGGACGCCTGAGAGGCCGCCTCCAACCGCCGTGGCGCGAATGCACCGGCTCAGTTGGTCGCGGCGGCTTTCTTCTTCTTCGGCTTGTCCGACGCCCCTTTCGGAGCGCCCTCGTCATACCCGGCAAATGCCTGGTAGTCCCGCGCCGTCGGCTCCGGAACGACGACGTTGGAATCGGTGAAGACGAACTGCGTGGCACTCGAGGGATCGGTAACCTGGACCTGATAGGAGTGAAGCTGCGAATAGAGAACTTCGGTGCCGTGCATCACCGCGATACGGATCGGCATGGTGATGGTACCGGGGGCGAACATCGGACCAGGCACGACCTTGCCGGCAACGGCTATCTTCATCGACAAGGAGCCGTTGGCGCGGCTGCAGTCGCGGGTCACATCGGTGATCGAAGCCTGATAGATGATCTTGGCGGAATCGTCCGGCTGATCGACGCCTGCCGCGTCCGCTGCCGGCTGGGCGGCTTGGGCATCCTCGGCGGCAACATCGGTTTTTTTCTTCGGCTTCGGACCGCTCTTGGCGTAGATATTGAAGAAGGCGGTGCCGTCACGCAACGTCACTTTCGGGCAATAGGCCTGCAGCTGGCTGGAAAGCACCTTGGGGTCGGGTGGCGGTGGTGGCGTCGTATCCTTCTTGCCGAAGCCGAGAATGCCATTGTCGCTCGATTGGCAGCCTGCGGCAGCAAGCATAAAGCCGGTGAGCGCCAGACCCGCGACAAAACGACCGTTGAATGAATGAAACGCCATGAACTGCACTTCCCTCTCGCAAAGCCGGTGACGTATATCAACCGCGCGGCAAAAATGCGACTGAGCCAGCGCAGAAATCCACCACCTTACGGCGGGCGAAGATTCCCGGCAGCAATGGAAACGTGACGATGCAATATGTGAGTACCCGCGGGGAAGCGCCCGCGCTTGGATTCTCCGACGCGGTGCTGGCCGGGCTGGCCCGCGACGGCGGGCTCTATCTGCCGAGCGCCTGGCCGCATTTTTCCGCAGCAGAGGTCCGCGCCATGCGCGGCCTTGCCTATCCCGATCTTGCAATCCGCGTGCTGTCGCCGTTCCTCGGTGGCGAGATCGCGGCGCCGGTGTTCGAACGGCTGGTGCGCGAAGCCTACGCGACCTTCCGCCATGGGGCCGTCTGCCCGCTGGTGCAGAGCGGGCCGAACAGCTTCGTGCTCGAGCTGTTCCACGGCCCGACGCTCGCGTTCAAAGACGTGGCGATGCAGCTTCTCGCGCGGCTGATGGACCATGTGCTGGCCGAGCGCGACCAGCGCGCCACCATTGTCGGCGCCACCTCCGGCGACACCGGAGGGGCCGCCATCGATGCCTTTGCCGGGCGCAACCGCACCGACATCTTCGTGCTTTTCCCGCACGGCCGCGTCTCGCCGGTGCAGCAGCGGCAGATGACGACCTCGACCGCCGCAAACGTCCACGCATTGGCGATCGAAGGCAATTTCGACGACTGCCAGGGCCTGGTGAAGGACATGTTCAACGACCACGGTTTTCGCGACCGGGTGTCGCTATCCGGCGTCAATTCGATCAATTGGGCCCGCATCATGGCCCAGATCGTCTATTATTTCTCCTCCGCGCTGTCGCTTGGCGCGCCCGACAGGCCGGTTTCCTTCACGGTGCCGACCGGCAATTTCGGCGACATTTTCGCCGGCTACGCAGCCAAGAAGATGGGATTGCCGATCGAGCGGCTGATCATCGCCACGAACGACAACGATATTCTGGCGCGCACGCTGGCGACCGGCGAATACCGCATGAAAGGGGTCTTTTCGACCACGTCGCCCTCGATGGACATCCAGGTGTCTTCGAACTTCGAACGCTTGCTGTTCGAGGCGTCCGGCCGCGATGCCTCGACCGTGCGGCGCTACATGGACGGGCTCAAGCAGTCCGGCGCCTTCACCATCGAGGCCGGCGAAATCGCCAAGATCCGCTCCGAATTCGACGCCGGCCGCGCCACCATGGACGAGGTCGCCGCCACAATCCGCACCACACTTGCGGTGAGCGGCTATCTGCTCGACCCGCACACCGCCACAGCCGTGCACGTGGCCGCCGGCAAAGCCGCCGGTGAGGTGCCGATGGTTGTGCTGGGCACTGCGCACCCGGCAAAGTTTCCGACGGCCGTCGAAGCTGCCAGCGGCGTGTCGCCTGCCCTCCCCGCATGGCTGGGTGGGTTGATGAGCGCCGAGGAAAAATACACGGTACTTCCATCCGACCTGAAAATGGTGGAAGATTATGTCGGCCGCCACACGCGGGCGGCGCGTTAGGGAGTAATTGCCATATGGGTGTTGAGGTAAGCCGTCTGTCGAACGGCCTGACAGTCGCCACCGAAACCCTTCCAAGCCTCGAATCTGTTGCCCTTGGTGCCTGGGTCAAGTCGGGCGCACGCAACGAGCGTGACGAAGAGCACGGAATGGCGCATTTGCTCGAGCACATGGCTTTCAAGGGCACCAGGCGGCGAAGCGCCTTCGAGATCGCCTCGGAGATCGAGGACGTCGGCGGCGAGATCAATGCCGCGACCAGCGTCGAGACGACCTCCTATTATGCAAGGGTTCTGAGCGACGATGTGCCGCTGGCGGTCGATATCCTTTCCGACATCCTGCAGGACTCCGAATTCGATCCGCAGGAGCTGGAGCGCGAACAGCATGTGATTCTGCAGGAGATCGGCGCCGCGCACGATACGCCCGACGATGTCGTTTTCGATCACTTTACCGAGACCGCCTTCCGCCACCAGACTATCGGCCGCTCGATTCTCGGCACGCCGGAAACCGTCAAATCCTTCACTTCGAAGCAACTGCACGACTTCATCGAACGGCAGTACGGCGCCGAGAACATGGTGATGGTGGCAGCCGGCGACATCAAGCACGACGATTTCGTGCGCGAGGTCGAAAAGCGTCTCGGCGGCTTCCGCGGCAAGGCCGACGGCACCATCCCGCAATATGCGCAATATGTCGGCGGCGATTTTCGCGAAGACCGCGACCTGATGGACGCCCAGATCGTGCTGGGTTTCGAGGGCCGTGCCTATCACGTCCGCGATTTCTATGCCTCTCAGGTCCTGTCGATGATCCTCGGCGGCGGCATGTCGTCGCGGCTTTTCCAGGAAGTCCGCGAAAAACGCGGCCTGTGCTATTCGGTCTATGCCTTCCACTGGGGTTTTTCCGACACCGGCGTCTTCGGGGTCCATGCGGCAACCGGACAAAGCGATATCGCCGAGCTGGTGCCTGTGATCATCGACGAGCTACAAAAGGCCGGCGAAAACATCCTGCAGGAGGAGCTCGACCGGGCGCGTGCCCAATACCGCGCCGGGCTGATCATGTCGGCCGAGAGCCCGGCCAGCCGCGCCTCGCAGATCGCCAGGCAGTTGCTTCTGTTCGGCAGGCCGATCGCCAAGGAAGAGCTGATGGAGCGGCTGTCGGCGCTGACGGTCGAGCGGCTGACGGATCTGTCGTCGCGGCTTTTTTCGACGAAGCCGACGCTTACAGCCGTCGGGCCGGTGGGTACGCTCGCGCCCTATGAAGCGATCCTCGATTCGCTTTCGGGCTCGCAGACCACTGCCCGTAAGCTTGCCGTCTAAGCTTATTCGAGCGTCGTGTTCGCGCTCCCTTTCTTTCGCCGCGACCTGCCGGCACTGAAGGGCGACCTTGTCACGCTGCGTGTGCCGCTGACCAACGACTATCGCGAGTGGTCGGTGCTGCGCGGCGAAAGCCGCGCCTTCCTTGAGCCGTGGGAGCCGCGATGGACCCCTGACGAGCTCGACCGCACCGCATGGCGGCATCGTATCGGCCGCTACCGCGAGGACTATGCGCAGGGGACGGCGATCGCCTTCTTCATCTTCGAGAAAAGCAGCGGCAAGCTTGCCGGCGGTATCACCCTCGGCAATATCCGCCACGGGGTCGCCCAAAGCGGCCATATCGGCTACTGGATCGGCGAGCGCTTCAGCGGACGCGGCCTGATGACCGATGCCGTCAAGGTGGTGACGCGTTTCGCCTTCGAAACGCTGCGGTTGCACCGGATCGAAGCTGCCTGTATCCCCGATAACGCCCGGTCGATCCGCGTGCTTGAAAAAGCCGGATTCCGGCGCGAAGGACTGCTACGATCCTATCTCAGGATCAACGGCATCTGGCAGGACCATTACCTATACGCCCGAATCGCGGACGATCCGCCGGGCGTTGGAACAAAGGGCTGATTTTGACGAATTTTCTGCGCAACGGGTCGCTGCTTGCCCTTATGCTGGCGGCAATCGTCACGCTCTGCGCGGCATCCTCGGCGTTTGCGGTCGAACCGATCAAGATTGCCCGCGACGACGTGGCGCTCGACCTTTCGGGTGCCGTTGAAATCTACCGCAACCAGGGCGAGAATTTCCAAGTCTCAACGGCACCCGGCCCGGACGGCATCGTGCGGCGAATCGAGGTCGAGGCCAATGACGCGCGCTCGACCGGCGACTGGGCGGTGTTCGCGCTCGCCAATACCACCGATCAGCAGCTTGACAGGCTGATTGTCGCACCGCACTTCCGGCTGGTGAATTCCGGCCTGTTCTGGCCGGATCTCGGCTCGACCCGTATCGCCGCGATCACGCCCAGCGAAGGCTTTGCGCTCGACCGCCAGACCAGCCCCGACGCCGACGTGTTCCGGGTGACGCTGAACCCCGGAACGGTGATTACCTTCATCGCCGAGCTCGCCTCGCCCAAGCTGCCGCAGGTCTATCTGTGGGACCCCGAATCCTACAAGGACTCGGTCAATTCCTACACGCTGTTTCGTGGCATCGTCATCGGCATCGCCGGCCTGCTGGCGCTGTTCCTGACCATTCTTTTCGTCGTCAAGGGGACCTCGATGTTCCCGGCGACGGCGGCCCTAGCCTGGGCGGTGCTTGCCTATATCTGCGTCGATTTCGGCTTTCTCAACAAGATCATAGAAATATCCCCGGGCAATGAGCAGATGTGGCGCGCCGGAACGGAGGTGGCGCTTGCGGCGACCTTCGTGGTGTTCCTGTTTGCCTATCTCAACCTCAACCGGTGGCACGGCCATTTCAGCTACGGCGCACTGGTCTGGATCCTCGGGCTGGTGCTGATCGCCGGCGTTGCCATCGTCGATCCGGCGGTTGCCGCCGGCATTGCCAGGCTGTCCTTCGCAGCCACCGCGCTGACCGGGCTCGGCCTGATCATCTTCCTCGGTATACGCGGTTACGACCGCGCCATCATGCTGGTGCCCAGTTGGGTGATGGTTCTGCTGTGGCTATGCGGATCGTGGATGGCAATCACCGGCATGCTGGACAACGATATCGCCCAGCCGGCGCTCGGCGGTGGGCTGATCCTCATCATCCTGCTGATCGGCTTCACCGTGATGCAGCACGCTTTTGCCGGCGGCGCCCTGCATCAGGGCCTGTTCTCCGACCTCGAGCGGCAGGCGTTGGCGGTTGCCGGATCGGGCGATACTGTGTGGGACTGGGACGTGCTGCGCGACCGCGTCGTCACTCGTCCCGACGTCAGCATTCAGCTCGGCCTTGCGCCGAACAGCCTCGGCGGCCCTGCCCGCAACTGGCTGCCGGTGCTGCATGCCGACGACCGCGACACGTTTCGCACGACGCTCGACGTGGTGCTCGAGCACCGGCGCGGCCGGGTGTCGCAAAACTTCCGCCTGCGCGGCGCCGACGGGCACTATCACTGGTTTTCGCTGCGTGCCCGGCCGGTGATCGGCTCGGACGGCGAGGTCATCCGCTGCGTCGGCACCATGGTCGACGTGACGGAGCAGAAGAAATCCGAGGAACGGCTGCTGCACGACGCCGTGCACGACAATCTGACCGGCTTGCCCAACCGCGAGCTGTTCATGAACCGGCTGGAGGCGATCATCTCGATCGCCCGTACCGAAGAGAAGGTGCGCCCGACCGTCTTCGTCATCGACATCGACCGCTTCAAGCAGGTCAATGACGGGCTCGGCATCTCGGCCGGCGATACCATCCTTTTGACCATCGCGCGGCGGCTGCACCGGCTGCTCAAGCCGAAGGATTCGCTGTCGCGATTTGCCGGCGACCAGTTCGCGCTGATGCTTTTGTCGGAGCAGGATCCGGCTCGCATCGCGGCCATTGCCGATGCCATCAAGCACGCCATCAACAACCCGATCACCTTCGCTAAGCGCGAGATCGTGCTGACTGCCTCGATCGGGCTGATCACCTGGACCTCCACGCAGACCTCGGCCGAGGACATGGTCAAGGATGCCGAGCTTGCCATGCATCAGGCCAAGCGCTTCGGCGGCGACAGGATCGAGCCGTTCCGGCCAGCCTTCCGCACCGTCGGCACCGACCGGCTGCAGTTCGAGTCCGATCTGCGCCGCGCTATCGAACGACGCGAATTCACGCTTGCCTACCAGCCAATCGTGCGGCTGGAGGACGGCAGCGTTGCCGGCTTCGAAGCGCTGCTGCGCTGGGACCATCCGCGTCGCGGCATGATCCCGCCGGCAGATTTCATCCCGGTCGCCGAAAACTGCGGCCTGATCGTGCAGCTTGGCCTGTTTGCCATGCAACAGGCTGCCGAAGACCTGGCAGGATGGCAAAAGCAGATCGGCGATGCGCCGCTGTCGGTCTCGGTCAATCTGTCCAGCCGTCAGCTCATCCGCCGCGACCTGGTCAGCGACGTCCGCTCGGTGATCGCGCGGGCCAATCTGAAACCGCGCTGCTTCCGGCTCGAACTCACCGAATCGCTGGTGATGGACAATCCCGAGCAGACCGCCCATGTGCTGACCAAGCTGAAGCAGCTTGGCATCGGCCTGTCGCTGGACGATTTCGGCACCGGCTATTCATCGCTGGCCTATCTGACGCGCTTTCCATTCGACACCATCAAGATCGACAAGAGCTTCGTCGACGACGCGACGCCGAAACGCGCGGTGCTGCTCAAATCCATGGTCAACATGGCGCATGAACTCGGCCTGTCGGTTGTCGCCGAAGGCATTTCGGACGAGAGCGATGCGCTGGAGTTGCGGCAGATGGGCTGCGAATACGTGCAGAGTTTCATGTTCGGAGCGCCGATGCCGGGCGACCAGGTGCTGAAGACGCTGAAGGAACAGTATCCGCTCACTCAGGCGTGACAAATTTCGGGACGTAATGAGGTTCAGGCGTGACCGGCAGCCAGGCTGAGATGCGCGAGATCGATGCCGATCGAGGCAAGGATCCGGTCGTATTTGCGGTCGATGTCGGCGTCGAACAGAAGCTCGGCACTAGCCGGGCAAGTCAGCCAGCCATTCTCGACGATCTCGTTTTCAAGCTGACCCGCACCCCAGCCGGCATAGCCGAGCGCCATCAGAGCCCGCCGGGGTCCGCGGCCGGAGGAGATGGCGCGCAATATGTCGACGGTCGCAGTCAGGCAGACGTCGTCGGACACGGCGAGCGAGGATTCCACCCGGTAGTCGCCCGAATGCAGGACGAAGCCGCGGCTGCGATCCACCGGTCCGCCATTGCGCACGACGAAGTCGCGCGCCGGCGGCGGCAGGCGAATTGCCTCCAGTTCGTTCATGATCCCGAGTTGCACGAGCAGGTCCGGAAACAGCATCTGCTGCGTCTGGTTGATGATCAACCCCATCGCGCCTTCGTCGCTGTGCGCGCAAATGTAGATGACGGAGCGCGTGAAGCGGTCGTCCTTCATGCCGGGCATGGCAATCAGGAACTGGTCGTCGAGAAAGCCGGGTCCTGCGGCCGTCTTTTTATGACGCAACAAATCCATGACCACAGCGTAACGCGTTTCCAGGGCGCCGAAAAGATGGGCGGCGCCCGATTTGATCAGGCTCATAAGTCAAAGGTCACGCAAATATGATGCCGGCGGCGTCATGAAATCATTGTGCGGCCATCAACAGACGATCAAATCATTGCCATGCAAAGCTTGAAAATCCTGCTGCTTGGCGTGGCCATTGGGTCGGCGACCTGCCTCCCCGCCTCAGCCTCCTCGTCGGCCTGGTACAATAGCGAAGGCGGCCGGGTGCGGCTGGTGACGAGCGGCAAAGCCGACGAGGCCGGGCGTCTCCAAGGTGTCCTCGACATTGCGCTGAAGCCAGGCTGGAAGACCTATTGGCGCGATCCGGGCGATGCGGGCGTGCCGCCACAGATCGACATCTCGGCCAGCACCAACATTGCCGACGCGACGCTTTCGTTTCCGCCGCCGCAGCGCCACGATGACGGCTATGGCAAATGGGCCGGCTACGACCACCCGGTTTCATTGCCGGTGACGTTCACGCTTGCTGCACCCGGCCAGCCGGCCGTCATCGATGCGGACATCTTCCTCGGCATTTGCGAAACCATCTGCATCCCGGTGCAGACAAGGCTGACCATCGATCCCGGCGCCGATCCCGACAACGCCGAGGATGCGGCACTGGTCAAGGCAGGCCTTGCAACTCTGCCCGCCACGGCAACGCCCGATTTCGGAATAAACGTACTGCCGGGCGATCACGAAACCCTGATTGTCGAAGCGAGCTTTCCGGGCACTCCCGAGGCCGCCGACTTCTTCGTTGCCGGCGAACGCGACTACATGTTCGGTGCCCCGACCCGCAGCGAAAAGGATGGCAAGCTGATCTTTACGGTGCCGATCCTCGACAGGCCGTCGACAACGCCAACCGATGGCGGCCTTCACTACACACTGACAAGTGCCGCTGGCGCGGTCGAAGGCCTGCTGCCTTTTCCGTGATGCCAACGTCTGGACGGTTGCCGGGCGCGCCTTAGTTCGCTATCGCAAGGACACTCCCTTTCCATTCTCAAGCGAGGACCATCATGACGATCTCCGTTGGCGACAAACTGCCGGGTGCGACCTTCAAGACAATGACCGCCGACGGTGCAAAGCCGATCACGACGGGCGAGATATTCTCAGGAAAGACGGTCGTGCTGTTTGGCGTTCCAGGCGCTTTCACGCCGACCTGCAGCAATAATCACCTGCCGGGCTACCTGGATAATTACGACGCCATCCTGGCGCGCGGCGTCGACACTATCGCCGTCGTCTCGGTCAACGATGTTCACGTCATGGGAGCCTGGGCTCGCTTCAGCGGCGGTGAAGGCAAAATACTTTATCTTGCCGATGGCAATGGCGATTTCGCCAAATCGGTCGGCCTCGACGCCGACCTCTCCAGCGGCGGCATGGGGCTGCGCTCGAGGCGTTTTTCGATGATCGTCGATGACGGCAAGGTCACCGCACTCAATGTCGAGACAAAGCCCGGCGTCGACGAGTCCGGTGCGGCTCACATTCTCGGACAGCTTTCCGTCTTGGCGACAGCCTAGGCCAGGGATGACAAAGGGCGCCTTCGAGCGCTACGCGTTCAAAGGATGCCGCCTTTTCATCGGCGCATGATCCTTCCGAAAGCCGACCCGGTTTTCGGGGCCATGCGTCGGCGCTTCGGGACTGCTTGCTTTTGGGGACCTCGGTTATGTCTGACATCTTTTGGCGCGCTGTCGCGATCGGTATCGGCGCAACCGCGCTTATGGATATCTGGGCGATTTTCCTGAACAAGGCGTTTGCTCAGCCGCGGCCGAACTGGGGGCTGGTCGGCCGCTGGGTCTGGCATCTCAGGGAAGGCAAGGTCTTCCATGACGACATTGGCGAGGCCTCGCCCTATGCGCATGAATCTGCACTTGGCTGGGCCTTTCATTATGCTGTCGGCATCGTCTACGGCATCATACTGGTCGTGCTGGCCGGAACGGCCTGGCTCACCGCGCCGACCTTCCTGCCGGCCTTTATCCTCGGCATCGTCACCGTCGGCGCCGGTTGGTTTCTGCTGGCGCCCGGCATGGGTGCCGGCTGGGCCGCTTCGAAGCGCCCCAATCCAATGCAGGTCCGCGCCCTCAATCTGGTGTCGCACACGGTGTTCGCGCTCGGACTGTTCGGCACCGCCCTGCTCATCCGATAGCCAAGTCAGCCGTCGCGGCGCTGCGCCGGCCTGTCGATCGGCTGCCATCCATGGATAACGCGACGCGCACCGGTATCGTATGCGAAGTAGTTCCCGCCGCCCGCTGGCTGATCCGCCTCGCGGCTGATTTCCCGACCGCTCAAAGAGAGCAGCAGGAGCGTTCCGACACCTCCGTGACCTATGAATGCGACGTCGACAGCGGCGTCGGTGCCTAGCACAGTGTCTACCTCGCTTAGAATACGACGCTGGGCATCGATAGCTCGCTCCCATCCACGAATGCTGCTGTTTGGATTGGCGAAGAATTGGTCGGCGACCGCTTCGAACTCGGAAGGCGGCAGGAAACCGGTTGCCGATCGGTCATTCTCATGCATCCCTTCCCTCACCTCGATCGCAAGGCGGAGATGCCTTCCGAGTATCTCGGCGGTTTCTATCGCCTTGCGTTCACCCGATGACACGATCCGCCGAATCGACCCAACCCACGGCTGATCGAGCATTGCCGATGTTCTCGCTCGCCCGACGTCGGATAGTCCCCATTCCGCCACTGGAACGTTGGCATCGACCTGAACCTGGGGATGCGTGATGTAGTATGCGATCGGCATGATAGAGCTCTTCCTGCCAGAGAGCGGACCCGCAGCCGGAATTCAATAGCTTTGGGTCGAGCGCCGCGCCTTTGTGGTCGTCGGCTGCTTTGACTGCGAACCTGGTACTGGTGCCACAGTCTTGACGAGCCCTTTCTTGAATGGCGCCATGCCGAGCCGCGCCAATTCATCGGCGCGCTCGTTCTCGGGATGGCCGGCATGGCCCTTGACCCAATGCCAGGTGACCTGATGGCGGTTACGCGCTGCATCGAGCTGCTGCCACAGCTCGGCATTCTTCACCGGCTGCCTGGCGGCCGTCTTCCAGCCGTTGCGCTTCCAGCCGTCGATCCAGCTGAAAATACCGTCCTTGACATAGTTGCTGTCGGTATAAAGATCGACGGCGCAGGGCTCCTTGAGCGCATTAAGCGCCGAGATGGCCGCCAACAGTTCCATACGGTTGTTGGTGGTGGCAGCCTCGCCGCCCGACAGTTCTTTCGTGACACCGTTGAAGCGCAAGACCGCGCCCCAGCCGCCAGGCCCGGGATTGCCCGAACAGGCACCATCGGTGAAGATTTCAACGCGCTTGGTCATGTTAGTCCATATTCGGAAGGAGAGTTGATCGCCCGATGGAAGCGCATCCGGCGGATATATTCGGTCGGGTCGCGTTTCATCACAAGCCCGCCGTCCGGGACCGTCAGCCAGTCGTAGAGCCGGGTCAGCATGAAGCGCAGCGCCGAACCGCGCGCCAGCATCGGCAGCGCCGCTTTCTCGTCGCTGCTCAGCGGCCGCACGCTTTGGTAGCCGGCAAGCAACGCCGTGCCCTTGGTCAGATTGAAGGAAAAATCCTTCTCGAAGCACCAGGCGTTGAGGCACGTGGCAACATCATAAGCGTAGAGGTCGTTGCAGGCGAAATAGAAGTCGATCAGCCCGGACAGTTTCTCGCCGAGGAAGAATACATTGTCCGGGAAAAGATCGGCATGGATGATGCCCTGCGGCAGACCGTTCGGCCAGTTCCGCTCGAAATCGGCGAAATCGGCATCGACCTCGGCCGCCAATCCCGGCTCGACCTCATCGGCGCGGGCGTGGGCGGCGTTCCACAGCTTGCGCCAGCCATCGATGGCAAGGGCGTTGGGGCGGGTCATCGGGAAATCCGCGCCGGCGAGATGCAGTGCCGCCAGCGCCTTGCCGACCTCGCCGCAATGCCCAGCTGTCGGCCGCCGCAGCGATAGACCCTCAAGGAAGGTGATGATGACCGCCGGCCGGCCGGCCAGCGTTCCGATCACACCGCCATCCTGCGCGGTGACCGGGAGCGGGCACGAAATGCCCTTTCTGGCGAGGTGGGCCATGAGGCCCAGAAAGAACGGCAGGTCAGCCTTGTCGACGCGCTTCTCGTAAAGCGTCAGTATGTAGGAGCCGCTGCTGGTGTGCAGCAGAAAATTCGAATTTTCGGTGCCTTCGGCGATGCCCTTGTAGGACAAGAGATCGCCGACCGGATAGTTCCTGAGGAACGCGCCGAGCTCGCCCTCATTGACGTCGGTGTAGACCGCCATCGTTGCTACGCAGCCCCGTTGACGAAGGCCATGTCGGCTGCCGTCAGTTCGACATCGCGCAACACCCGCATCACCGGAAAATCCTCCGTCTCCGTCGCCGTCACGGCCAGCTCGATGGTCACGTCGAAGCGCTGCCGGAAGGCATCGACAATCTCGTCGACGATGATCTCCGGCGCCGAGGCGCCCGCCGACAGCCCGAGCGTCGAGATGTTGGCAATGTCATTCCACGGAATTTCGGAGGCGCGCTGCACGAGAAGTGACATCGAGGCGCCGGCGCGCTCGGCCACTTCGACCAGGCGTCGCGAGTTGGAGGAGTTGGGCGCACCGACGACCAGGAAGAGATCGGCGCCGGCCGCTGTTTCCTTGACCGCCTCCTGGCGATTGGTGGTGGCATAGCAGATCGATTCCGCCGCCGGCGCGTGCAGCTCGGGAAAACGTTGCTGCAGGGCGCGGATGATGCCGGCGGTGTCCTCGACCGACAGCGTTGTCTGGGTGACGAAACCGAGCGCTTGCGGGTCTGCGGGCACGAAGCTTGCGGCGTCGGCTTCGGTCTCGATCAGAGTGACCGCGCCGTCCGGCAACTGGCCCATTGTGCCGATCACCTCAGGATGCCCGGCATGGCCGATCAAAAGCACGTGGCGGCCAAGCCGCTGATGGCGCATTGCCTGCTTGTGGACTTTCGAGACCAGCGGGCACGTCGCGTCGAGATAGAACAGGTTGCGGGACCGGGCGTCGGCCGGCACCGATTTCGGCACGCCATGCGCCGAAAAGACGACCGGGCTCTGGCGATGCTCGGGCGGGATCTCGGAGAGCTCCTCGATGAACACCGCGCCGAGGCTTTGCAGCCCTTCGACGACGTAGCGGTTGTGCACGATCTCGTGGCGGACATAAACCGGCGCGCCATATTTCTTGAGCGCCAGCACGACGATCTGGATGGCACGGTCAACGCCTGCACAGAAACCGCGCGGCTGGCAGAGCCGGATGGTCAGCGGTGGCTTTGTCTGAAGCATGATTGCGTCTTACGCTGATTGTAGGCCGGTTGATCGGACTATGACTTCTGAGCTCAAGGCGCGAAATGAGGTGTGCGGCCCTGCCCTGTCAAGGGTAGTGGCGGCGATCATTGGTCTTTCGCCGGGCGGCGGAGCCAGGAGATCAGGACACCGGCAAGGGCGACGGCAAGGCCGTACCAGGTTATCGCATATTGCAGATGGCTGTTCGGCAGGTCGATGACGGTGACGCCGCCGACGGGCAGCCCGCCGGGGTTGGCGGCGGCGTTCGCATCGATGAAGATCGGCACCAGCGCCGCACCTGCCGTCAGGCCGGCGCTCGAGGCCATCGCGTCACGATCTTTCCAGTAGAAGATGTTCTTCTGCGGATCATTGTCGGGAAGCATCATCGAGGGCTTGGCCGGCAGCGGGTTGCGGGCGAGCCCCGTCACCGTCACTTTGCCCGTCACCTGCCCCTGCGGCCGCTTGGCGGGGTCCTTGAAATCGTAGGGCACGAAGCCGCGGTTGATCAGCACGAAACGGCCATCCTCGAGTTGCAGCGGCGTGAAGACATCGAAGCCGGACTGGCCTTCCCAGGTGGCGAGGAAATGCCGTTCGCCTTGATGCAGGAAAGTGCCGGTCACTATCACCGGCGTGTAGTCCACGTCGCCGGTGGCAGCAAACCGCTTTTCGACCTCGGCCAATGGCACAGGCGCCGAATGCGTGCGCTGGTCGATCGTCTGGAGAAGGCCCTCTTTCCAGTGCAGGCGCTGAACCTGCCAGGTGCCGAGCGCCAGCAGGATCAAAGACACGACGATACCCAGGCCGAGCGCCAATGCGCGTTTCGGCCGCGACCGGCCGGCCACCAAACCTGATGCCTCGCTCATTCGCCGCGGTCCAGCCGGCCCTCGGCCGCCTTGTTGCGGTATTGCAGCGTCAGCAGCACGCCCTTGATCAGCCTGAGCGCCGCCAGGCACAGCACCAGCGTCAGCGGAATCCACAGCAACAGATGCAGCCAGAGCGGCGGATTGAGCGTCACCTCCATCCACAGCGCCAGGCCGACGACGATGAATCCGATGATCAGAATAACGAACACCGCCGGCCCGTCGCCGGCATCGGCGAAGGAATAATCGAGGCCGCAATTGGTACAGCGATCGCCGACTGTGAGGAACCCGGAGAACAGCTTGCCCTCGCCACAGCGGGGGCAGCGGCCATGCAGGCCGGCCGAGATCGGATCGATTGGTGGCCAGATCGCCTTGTCGTCGCTCATGGGTCATCCTAGGAGCATTCGCCGCAAAAGATAAGGCGGCCACGTCGCCGCAGCCGCCTTGTCTATTTCCTCGGCCCCATTTTCCTCGGGCCTATTTCCTCGGGCCAATGTCAGTGCGGTTCGATCATTGCGCCGTTCGATGCCCAGACATAGATCGAGGCAAAGAGGAATAGCCACACCACGTCGACGAAATGCCAGTACCAGGCGGCGGCCTCGAAGCCGAAATGCTGCTTGGGCGTGAAGTCGCCCTTCATGGCGCGGATCAGGCAGACCAGCAGAAAGATCGTGCCGATGATGACGTGGAAACCATGGAAGCCGGTCGCCATGAAGAAAGTGGCGCCGTAGATTGAATCCCGGAAGCCGAATGGCGCGTGCATGTACTCGTAGGCCTGCACCATGGTGAACAGCATACCGAGGCCGACGGTCAGCACCAAGCCATTGATCAGCCCCTTGCGGTCGCCATGGATGAGCGAGTGGTGCGCCCAGGTCACCGTGGTGCCCGACAAAAGCAGGATGACGGTGTTGTAAAGCGGCAGATGGAAAGGGTCGAGAACTTCGAGGCCCTTGGGCGGCCAGACGCCACCGGTGAAGGCGGTACGGGCGTATTGATGGACCTCGCCGGGGAACAGGCTGGCGTCGAAGAACGCCCAGAACCAGGCGACGAAGAACATCACCTCGGAGGCGATGAACATGATCATGCCGTAGCGCAGATGCAGCGACACGACACGGGTGTGGTGCCCCTCATGCGCTTCCTTGATCGTATCCGACCACCAGGCGAACATCGTGTAGATGACGATCAGCAGGCCGATGAAGAACAACCATGGATTGGCGATGTTGAAACCGAAGATGGGGAAATCGCCGCCCTTGAGATATTGCATGTAACAGACGCCGCCGATCGCGGTCACCAGCGCCCCGACGGAGCCCAGGAAAGGCCATGGGCTCGGGTCCACGAGGTGGTAGTCATGTTGCGGTTTTGCGTGTGCGTCTGCCATATCAACCCCCGAGGCTTGCTTCGGTATCTGAACTCTTGTTGCGGCGGCCGTCGGCCGGCACCGATGATGCGACCGGCTTGGTCTTGTCGACCGGGAACATCGTGTAGGACAGGGTAATCGTCTTCAAATCCTTCAATTCCGGCGCGTTGACGATGTCGGGATCGACATAGAACACGACCGGCATGTCCAACGTCTCGCCCGGCTTCAGCGTCGTGTCGGTGAAGCAGAAACACTCGACCTTGTTGAAGTAAGGTCCGGCCAGTTCAGGCTGTACATTGAAGGTGGCGCGTCCGGTGATGGGCCGGCTGAATTTGTTGGTCGCGCTGAAATGCGCCTCGGCTGTTTCGCCGATCTTGATGGTGATCGAGCGGGCGACCGGCTGGAATTGCCAGGGAATGCCGACGGTGTTGGCATCGAAGCGGATGGTGATGTCACGGTCGAGCACCCGATCGGCATATTGCTGGGTCGCCCGTTTTACGGTGCCGCCGTAGCCTGTCGCCTGGCAGAACATCGCGTAGAGCGGCACCGCGGCATAGGCCATGCCGATCATGCCGCCGAAGAACGCGATGCAGACGCCGGCGACGACGCGGTTCGTATTCTTCTTCGTGGGGTCGGTGACTGTTTGCCTGGTCATGTTCAGCTCACATCGAACCGGTGACGCTGTGACCAAATTTCACGATGGTCGCGACGTAGAATATGACCACCAGCGCCGCCAGCGCGAAGCCGATTGCGGCCGAGCGATTGCGGCGGGCCTTCTGCTGACGGTCGGTCAGCGTGACCAGTTCAAGCTTCTTTTCGGCCATGCTCATGCTCCACCGATGGTCAGCGCGCGCGCGACGACGCAATCGCCAAGGTAGGCGGCGAAGATGGCGAAGAGATAGAGCAGCGAATAGCCGAACAGGGCCTTGGCCGGCTTCATCGCCCGGTCGTCATCGGCCATTTGCAGCACCTTCCACGCATACCAGACGAAGCCGGCGCCGAGCAGCAATGCAACGACGCCATAGGCTGGCGTGGTGAAGCCGAGAACCCAGGGCAGCACGCCAACCGGCGCGAGGACCAGCGCATAGGCAAAGATCTGGCGTCTGGTCGCGGGATGGCCGGCGACATTCGGCATCATCGGAATGCCTGCCTTGGCGTAGTCCTCCGACTTGAAGAGCGCGAGCGCCCAGAAATGCGGTGGCGTCCACAGGAAGATGATCAGGAACAGCACCAAGCTTTCGAGGCTGACCGATCCGGTTACCGCCGCCCAGCCGATGACCGGCGGAATGGCACCGGCAGCACCGCCGATGACAATGTTCTGTGGCGTCCAGCGCTTCAGCCACATCGTGTAGATGACGGCATAGAAAAAGATGGTGAAGGCCAGAAGCGATGCGGCCAACCAGTTGACCAGCACGCCGAGCGTCATCACCGACAGAACCGACAGCACCAGCCCGAAGCTCAATGCCTCGCCAGGCCGTATGCGGCCGGCCGGCACGGGACGGCCGGCGGTGCGCGTCATCACCGCATCGATGTCTGCGTCATACCACATGTTGAGCGCACCGGACGCGCCGGCACCAATGGCAATAGCCAGGATCGCGATCACCGCCAGCAGCGGATTGATGGTCACCGGGGCGGCGACCATGCCGACAAACGCTGTGAACACCACCAGCGACATGACGCGCGGCTTCAGCAGGGCGAAGAAATCGCCCGCCGTCGCTTCCGACATGCGGAAGCCCGGCTCGTCAATCAGTCTGTCTTCGGCAAGGGCCATGCGTACTTAGAGTCCATCATTCCGTTGGCCAAAACCGCCGGACGGCCGGCGGTTCTGTATTAAAGGAGGCAACCGCCTACTTGATCTTCGGCAGCTGTTCCCATTGGTGGAACGGCGGCGGCGAAGGCAGCTGCCATTCCAGCGTGGTCGCACCCTCACCCCAAGGATTGGCGCCGGCGACCCGCTTCTTCTGGAACGCCTCGAAGACGCCGAACAGGAAGATGACGACGCCGACAGCCGAGATGTACGAGCCGTAGGACGACACCATATTCCAGCCGGCGAAGGCATCGGGATAGTCGATATAGCGACGCGGCATTCCGGAGAGACCGAGGAAATGCTGCGGGAAAAAGACCAGGTTGACGCCGACGAAAGTGACCCAGAAGTGGGTGTTGGCGATCACCGGCGAATACATGTAGCCGGTCATCTTCGGGAACCAGTAGTACCAGCCGGCGAAGATGGCGAAGACCGCGCCCAGTGACAGCACGTAGTGGAAGTGCGCAACCACGAAATAGGTGTCGTGCAGCGGGCGGTCGAGGCCGGCATTGGCCAATTGCACGCCGGTGACGCCACCAACTGTGAACAGGAAGATGAAGCCGATCGCCCACAGCATCGGGGTCTTAAGCGAAATCGACCCGCCCCACATAGTGGCGATCCACGAGAAGATCTTCACGCCCGTCGGCACCGCGATGACCATGGTGGCGAAGACGAAATAGCGCTGGGTGTCGAGCGACAGGCCCGTCGTGTACATGTGGTGGGCCCAGACGATGAAGCCCACCGCGCCGATGGCAACCATCGCATAGGCCATGCCGAGATAGCCGAACACCGGCTTCCTCGAAAAGGTCGAGATGATATGGCTGATGATGCCGAAGCCCGGCAGGATCAGGATATAGACTTCTGGATGGCCGAAGAACCAGAACAGGTGCTGGAACAGGATCGGGTCGCCGCCGCCGTCCGGGGCGAAGAAGGTAGTGCCGAAATTGCGGTCGGTCAAAAGCATGGTGATGCCGCCGGCCAGCACCGGCAACGACAGCAGCAGCAGGAAGGCGGTGATCAACACCGACCACGCGAACAGCGGCATCTTGTGCATGGTCATGCCGGGCGCGCGCATGTTGAAGATGGTGGTGATGAAGTTGATGGCGCCAAGAATCGAGGAGGCGCCGGCGATGTGGATTGAAAGGATCGCCAGGTCCATGGCCGGTCCAGGCTGGCCCGATGTCGAGAGCGGCGGATAAAGCGTCCAGCCGCCACCGACGCCATAGGCGCCCGGCGCACTCGGGACGAAGGCCGAGATAATCAGCAGGATGAAAGCCGGCGGCAGCAGCCAGAACGAGACGTTGTTCATGCGCGGGAACGCCATGTCCGGCGCGCCGATCATGATCGGCACCATCCAGTTGGCAAAGCCGCCGATCAGCGCCGGCATCACCATGAAGAAGATCATGATCAGCGCATGCGCGGTGGTGAAGGCATTGTACATGCTCTTGCCGCCGTCGATGGCGGCGTCACCGTTCATGCCGTAGACCATCTGTGCCAGGCCAGTGAATATCTGGATGCCCGGCTCCTGCAATTCCATGCGCATGACGACCGATAAGGCGCCACCGATGCAGCCCGCCATGATCGCGAAGATCAGATAAAGCGTACCGATGTCCTTGTGGTTGGTCGAATACACCCACCGGACCCAGCCATGATACGGCTTGTGGTCGTGGTCGTCGTGAGCTGCAGCGTCTGCCATGGTCGGCTCCGTTCCCTGAATCTTTTCTGGTCGCGGCATCAGTTGCCGGCGGCCGCTACCTTGTTCGTGCCATCGACCTCGGCCATCAGCGCCTTGTTGGCGCCGGGAAGATCGGTCTTGGCTGCCGCCAGCCAGGTCTTGTATTGCGCATCGGAGACGACGCGAATGGCGATCGGCATGAAGGCGTGGTCCTTGCCGCAGAGTTCCGAGCACTGGCCGTAATAGAGGCCTTCCTTGTCGGCCTTGAACCACACCTCGTTGATGCGGCCCGGCACCGCGTCGGTCTTGATGCCGAAGGACGGCATGGCAAAGGCGTGAATGACGTCGGTCGCCGTCACCAGCACGCGAGTCATGGTGTTGACAGGCACCACCATCTCATTGTCGACGGCGAGCAGGCGCGGATAGGCGGCGCGATCTTCCTTGCCGGCAGCAGCCCTGTCGGCATCCTGAAGGATCGCGGAATTGAAGGAAAGCGTGTTGTCGACCTGGTATTCGTAATCCCAGTTCCACTGATTGCCTGTCGCCTTGACGGTCAGCTTGGCTTCTTCCGGCGGCGTGTATTGCGCGGTCAGCAGCTGGAACGAAGGAATGGCGAGACAGAGCAGGATGACGACGGGACCGACAGTCCAGATGACCTCGATCAGCGTGTTGTGGCTGGTGCGCGACGGGGTCGGGTTGACGCTCGCCCGGAATTTCAAAATGCAGTAGGCGATCAGAAAAAGCACCAAGGCGGTGATCACAATGATGAACGCGAACGAATAGTTTCCGAACCACTCGATCTGCCTCATAATATCGGTCGCCGGAGGCTGAAAACTGGTTTCCCAGGGTTGAGGCTGGGCTGCATGAGCGGATGCAGCGGCAAACAACGTGGCGGCGGCACTAGCTACGATTTTGGCGGTTGCCAGGAATTTTCTCATCGCCCTCGTCATCTCCCAGTTCCTCGCGATCGGACCGCAAGAATGCCGAATAATGCCGGGACGGGAATCCCGGACAATTCAAGGCTGGTTCAAACCATACTCTATTTGCCTCCGCAAGAAAGGAGCGGCGGAACCCGTGCGGCATTTTTGCGCGCAAGCGCGGCTGTAGCTTCGTGCGGTGACCGCTCGTCGCGAATCACCGGAGCGGCATCCCGGCAGAATGAGCCGCGCGGCGCGCGAAACCGTCGCAATTAGGGCGAAATTGGCACGGAAAAGCGCATTGTCGCCTATGTCGGGGCAGACCGCGGGGGTCTCGTCCTTTACTTGGGTTTAGTGCGGCTTAAAGTGCCGTGATTCGCAATGGAGCCGTCATGAACGCTTGGCTTTCGAGAACCTTGGCGGAGGTCATCCTTGTTGCCGCCGCAATAGCCTTGTCAGGCGGCGGCCTGGCCAATGCCGCGCAGCCAAGCGGCACGGTGAAGTCGACGCATGGGGCGTGGTCGATCATCTGCGATACGCCGGCCGGTGCTACGTCCGAACAATGCGTGATGATGCAGAACGTGGTCGCCGAGGACCGCCCGGAAATGGGTCTTTCCGTTGTCGTGCTGCGTACAGCCGACAACAAGGCCGAAATCCTTCGTGTGCTGGCGCCGCTCGGCGTGCTGTTGCCCAACGGCCTCGGCCTCAATGTCGACGGCAAGGATATCGGCCGCGCCTATTTCGTGCGCTGTTTCCAGGACGGCTGCTATGCCGAGGTCATCCTGGAAAAGCCGCTGCTCGACACGCTGAAGACCGGTACGTCGGCGACCTTTATCGTCTTCCAGACGCCCGAAGAAGGCATCGGCATTCCCGTCGACCTCAAGGGTTTTGCCGACGGCTTCGCCGCCCTGCCTTGAACGCGGTCTTGTAGCACGATCCAGTGATTGTTGACCGGCCGCGGTCACGGCAAATCTCATTTCAGATTGTCTGTGCAGGCCTTCGCGCCTACATCGTGGGAAACAATCCTCCTGCGAATGGACCTGCCATGAACAGCCTGATCGGCCAATTCGACATTTCCGACGATCGCATCAAGCAGATCGTCGCCGAGACCATCAACGGCGCCGACGACGGCGAACTGTTTCTCGAATACAGCGAAAGCGAAGCGCTGATGTTCGACAATGGCAAGCTGAAGACCGCGAATTTCAACACCGACCAGGGTTTCGGCCTGCGCGCCGTCGCTGGCGAGGCCAGCGGCTACGCCCATTCCAGTGATCTCTCCGAAGCCTCGCTGCGGCGCGCCGCCGATGCCGTTTCGACGGTGAAGAGCGGCTATTCCGGCACGCTTGCCGCAGCGCCCGCCCGCACCAACCGCCATCTCTACGGCGACGGAAACCCGATCCCCTCGCCTTCCTTCGAGACCAAGGCCAAGTTGCTTCAGGAAATCGATGCATGGCTGCGGGCCGAAGATCCGCGCGTCAGGCAGGTGACGGCGTCGCTCGCCGCCTCCTGGCAGCATGTCGAGATCGTGCGCGCCGATGGCCAGATGGTCCGCGACATCCGCCCGCTGGTCAGGATCAACGTATCGGTGGTGGTCGGCGACGGCGACCGCCAGGAGAGCGGCTCCTACGGCATGGGAGGCCGCAAGGATTTTGGCGAATTCCTGGTCGAGGACAGCTGGCGGCACGCGGCCAAGGAGGCACTGCGGCAGGCGCTCGTCAATCTCGAAGCGGTTCCAGCACCTGCCGGCACTTTCGACATCGTGCTGTCGAGCGGCTGGCCGGGCGTCATGTTGCACGAGGCCGTCGGCCACGGGCTGGAAGGCGATTTCAACCGCAAGAAGACGTCGGCCTTTGCCGGCCTGCTTGGCCAGCAGGTGGCGGCGAAAGGCGTCACCGTCGTTGACGACGGCACCATGCCCGAGCGGCGAGGTTCGCTGACCGTCGACGACGAAGGCACGCCTTCGGCCCATAACGTGCTGATCGATGATGGCAAGCTGGTCGGCTACATGCAGGACCGCCAGAATGCACGGCTGATGGGCATGAAGGCCACCGGCAACGGGCGGCGCCAAGGTTACGCGCATGAGCCGATGCCGCGCATGACCAACACCTACATGACGGCAGGCGACATGGAGCCGGAGGAAATCATAGCCTCGGTCAAGAACGGCATCTATGCCGTGTCGTTCGGTGGCGGCCAGGTCGACATCACTTCGGGCAAGTTCGTGTTCGGCTGCACCGAGGCCTACATGATCGAGAACGGCAAGGTGACGCAACCGATCAAGGGCGCCATGCTGATCGGCAATGGGCCGGATGCCATGCATCGCGTTTCGATGGTCGGCAACGACATGAAGCTCGACACCGGCATCGGCATGTGCGGCAAGGCCGGACAGGGCGTGCCGGTCGGCGTCGGCCAGCCGCATCTCAGGATGAACCAGATGACGGTCGGCGGCACCAGGGTTTGATGCGGCTGCCGCCTTCCGGTAACATCGCCTTCCAAATGATGTTTCCGGATGCCGGTGTCTTCGACCATGTCCAAAGCCAAAATCGTCATCCTGACAGGCGCCGGCATTTCGGCGGAATCGGGCGTCGCCACGTTCCGGGATCCCGACGGGGTCTGGGCGAAATACGACCTGCAGGACGTGGCCACGCCGCAAGGTTTTGCGCGCGACCCCGTAAAGGTGCAGGATTTCTACAATATGCGCCGGCGGCAGATGGGCAGCGTCGAGCCGAATGCGGCGCACGCCGCGCTGGCCAAGCTCGAGCAGAAATTCCCAGGCGACGTCCTCGTCGTCACGCAGAATATCGACGACCTGCATGAGCGCGCCGGTTCGCGCAAACTGATCCATATGCATGGAGAACTGGGCCATGCCCTTTGCCTGACCTGCGGGCAAAGCAGCACCTGGGCCGACGACATCGCTGCCCATTCGGCCTGTCCAGCGTGTGGCGCAAAAGGTCAATTGAGGCCTGACGTGGTCTGGTTCGGCGAAATGCCTTACCGCATGGAGGAGGTCGGCGAGGCGCTGACGCGCTGCGACCTATTCGTGGCCATCGGCACCAGCGGGAGTGTCTACCCGGCAGCAGGTTTCGTGGAGGAGGCACGCGCGGCCGGAGCCGTAACAGCCGAACTCAATCTGAAATGCGCCGGCTGGGCCTCCCGTTTCGACGAGCAGATGGAAGGGCCGGCGACACAAGTGGTGCCCGCCTTCGTCGAGCGCGTCCTTTCAGGCGCAGGCTAGCACCGTCTGGCTATGCAGCCTTGAATTCAGCGCGCGATCAGCATCTTTGTTATGTCGGGAGAGGAAACTGTGATCGCTGCCGGAGAAAAGCTAGAAGTCACCAGTTCGACCGACGATCAAGTCGCACTGCCTGTTCCAGTCTTGCCTTTAACACGGCCAGAGGACGTATTTGGATCCCTGCCCCACATAGGCAGGCCGAAGACGTTGGAAGAGATGGAGGCGGGTGTGCCCGCCGCAGCTCGAACTGCCCTAAAGCCATGATGCCGCTGTTTTCGGCAGGCGATGGTCGGGATCGATGATTTCAAGATCCGGAGCATCGTTTTCGTTCCAGCGCCACAGCGCGACGCATGTGCCGCCAGGCGACATGAAGGACGGGTAGATCACGCCGTGCAGCCCGTCGCCAAGCAAGCGGTCTCTCAGTTGGTGCGTCTCGGGCACAAAGCCTCCATCCACGATGTCACGCCATTCGCACCGGTGAATGTCGGCCGTTACACCGAGCTTCGACAGCGTATCAGCCTCTGTCAGGTCGGCCAGCCGGGCGCCTGACAGTTTCAATTGTGCAATCAGCGCCGGGTGCTGGACAAAACCCTGATTGTACTCGGCCCAAGCCGTGGACAGTTCCCGGGCGGCGTAGATCGCCGGCGTGCCAATCGGATTCCAGCGGCCGCCGAAGCGGGCCGCGCCCTCACCGGAAAGCGGCAGATGGGCCCAGCGCGGCACAAAAGCGCGCCATAGAGTCAGCCTGGGTTCAGGCATAGATGCCGGAGCGGACTGCCTCCAGATAGGCAAGCACCTTGTCAGTCTTGCCTTCGCGAACGAGATCGTAGGCGGTCTTTCCCGCCCAGCCGGGGATCGGCTGATGTTTGAACCAGATCGCGGCACGCTGTTCATCACCGGCCATCTCGCCGGCCATCGCCAGGATGCGGACGATGGGACTCAATGCGGCGTCGACCTTGCGCGCACCGGACTTGGCGGCAAGCGTGTTGCGCGCGAGACCGGTCAGGCCGGCCAGTTCAGTCATATTGACCCCTAGCAGTGCGGCTACCCGCCTCGGCGAGAGAAACGGCGCCCGCTCCTCGCCGAAGCGCGATGCCGAATTTTCAAAGGCTGCGGTGCTCATGGCAATTTCCTAGCCCAGTTTGAACGACGTACACTCAAAATGTGCTTTTTTGGTGCGCATTTCAAGCCCTAGCTGCTAGCGCCTTCGTCTCGGCTTCTCCAACAGCGCGACGGCCTCGACATGCGGCGACCACAGGAACTGGTCGATCGGGATTACGCTCTTCAAGGCGTAACCGCCATCGAGGAGGATGCGAAGATCCCGCGCCAGCGTCACCGGATTGCAGGACACCGCGGCGACGAGCGGCACGTCGGAGCGCGCGATCTGCTTCGACTGGTCCTCGGCGCCGGCGCGGGGCGGGTCGAAGACTACGCCGTCAAAGGCATTCAACTCCTTGAATGTGAGCGGCCGCCGGAACAGGTCGCGACGTTCGCCGGTCACCCGCTTCAGGCCGCTGGCGAAACGGAAGGCCCGGTCAAGCGCCGAGAGTGCTGCCGCATCGCCTTCCACCGCATGAACCTCCGATCTTGAGGCCAGACGCAGTGCGAAGCTTCCGCAGCCGGCGAAGAGATCGGCGACCTTTTTGGCGCGCGCGAGATGCTGGCCGACAATGTCGGCCATCGCTTCTTCGGCGGCCTCGGTCGCCTGCAGGAAAGCGCCTGGCGGCACTGCGACAGCGACGCCACCAAACAGGACGACCGGTTTCTTTGGTTCGATAATGATCTCGCCGTCGACCGACAGCCTGGCTAGCCTCTCGGCAATGACAAAGTTCGAGGCGACGCGGCGCTGGTTCTCGCCAAGCTTACCGGAATCGTGAACCGCGACATCGAGGCCGGAACCGGTCACCGTCACCGCCATGTGGAACGATTTGGTCGTGGTGCAGATCAGTCCGGCAAGCATCCTCAAACGGTCGAGCGCAGCGACGATCTGCGGCAGCGAGATCGGGCATTCCTCGATGGAGATGATTTCGGACGACAGCGCGCGAACGAAGCCGAACTGCATTCCCGCCTCGCTCCGCCGGGCAGTGAAGACGACGCGGCGGCGCGTGTGCGGCGCGCACGGCACCAGCGGGCCGACATCGCAGGCGATGCCCTTGCTCTTCAGCGCATGCACGACCCTTTCGCGCTTCCATTGGTGATAGGCTTCAGTCTCGAGATGCTGGACGGCGCAGCCGCCGCATTCGCCGAAATGGCGGCACGGCGGATCGACTCGCAGCGGCGAGGCCTCAAGCACCGACATCAAGGTAGCGCGATCTTTCTCCCGCCCGGCGGTGACGACCTCTCCCGGCAGCGTAAACGGAATGAAAACCTCGCCGGTCTCGGTCTCGGCGATGCCGTCGCCCTGCGAGCCCAATTTTGCGATCGTGAAACGCGTGGTCATCGCTTCTCAATCCCGGCCCGCCCGATCTTGGCAGGCTTGGTCGCGACGGCCTTGATGCCGCCGAGCAGGAACTCGCGGTTGCCGTCGCCGCCCTCTATCGGCGACAGATGAAGTCCCAACGAGCGCCAGCCGGGAATGGCATCGAGCCAGTCCTGCATCAGGCCGGCAATGCGCGCCGCATCATAGGGGTCCTTCAGCAGGCCGCCCTTGCCGATCGCCTCGCGGCCGGCCTCGAATTGCGGCTTGACCAGAAACACGGCTTTTGCGCCGTTCCTGGCCAAGGCAAGCGCCGGCGGCAGCGCCAGTTTCAGCGATATGAAGCTGACATCCGAGACGATGAAATCCGGCACACGGCCGCCGAGATCGGCGGCCGACAGTTCGCGCGCATTCAGGCCTTCAATCACCGTCACGCGCGGATCGCCGGCAATGTCGGAGTGGATCTGGCCGTGCCCGACATCGATCGCCGTGACATGCGCCGCGCCGCGTTCGAGAAGTACCTGCGTGAAGCCGCCGGTCGAGGCGCCGACATCGAGCGCTTCGCTACCGGTGGGGTCGAGGCCGAAATGGTCGAGACCAGCCTTCAGCTTCAGTGCGGCGCGCGAGACGTAACCTTGCGCCGGATCGTCAACGACGATGTTGCACTCAGGCAGAACGGCCTGGCCCGGCTTGTGGGCGACGATGCCGTCGACCGTCACGGTGCCGCGCGCCACCGCATCGCGAGCACGCGAGCGGCTGGCAAACAGGCCGCGCTGGACGAGTAATTCGTCGAGCCGCTGGCGAATGCTGGCTGGCGGAAGGGAAGTCATCGGCCTTCATGGCGAATGCCAACGATGATGGCAAGGATATTGGCGATGAGACAAGGCATAGTTGGAAAAGCGGGTGAACTCATCAGCCGCTCCGCTGTTTGTCGAACCTCGCACGACACCCGACGCAATGCTAAGAAGAGATGCCGTTTAGCCGTCGAAACGTGGAGGAGGAACATGCTGACGGGAACCTGCCACTGCGGCGCAGCCCACTGGACCCTGGAGGGCGATCCCGGTTCGATCACTGCCTGCAACTGTACGCTTTGCCGTCGCTACGGCACGCTCTGGGCGTATGACTATGTCGACGAACGCATCCGCCTTGCGGGGCCCGTGAGTGCCTATACGCGCGTTGGAAGGGCTCACCCTTCGCTTGAGATTCTGTTCTGTCCAACGTGCGCTTGCGTCCTGGCCTGGCGCGGATTGCGTGCCGATACCGCCGGTCGCCACCGCATCGCCGTCAATATGAGGCTTGCGCCGCCGGAGGCTGTCGCCGACCTCCCGATCGATCATTTCGACGGTCTCGACACATTCGAGGATTTGCCGAGGGATGGTCGCTGTGTGCGGGATATGTGGTTCTAGTTCCTAGAATATGGTCCGCGAAACCCGCCGTTCAACGGCCGGCGTCAGACCGTCGCTGCTGTCGCCGGACACCTGCGGGCGCGGCCGGTCAACGGAAATGGACGCCTTCGGCAAGGTATCTGGCACGACGACGAATTGCGGCGCCTCCTTGTAGGAGAAGCCGCCACGGATTTGGCCGATCTTGCCGGCGACGATGCCCATCACCGCCTCTTCGAGTTTGCGGTCGTAGCGCGTTTCGGCCACGGCCGACGCGGCGAAGATGGCCGTTAGCGCGATGCCGCCCAAAGGCGATCTCATTGGTCTTCTTTCCCCTGCCGGTCGCTTTCTAGCAGGGCGGCGTTGAAAAACAGCCAAAGGACACGGTAAGCAAATCGCCAAATGGCAGCGTAAACAGTATCTTACGACTGTTCGCCGGTAATTTGATTCAAGCAGTTGAGATCTTGATTCAGACTGGCATTTGCAGCCAAGCAGAATCTTTTGGCGTTGCAGAAACGCGGAAACAACTAGGCGCGCTGGGCCTGCGCGGTATGCCCCAACGCCACGAACACTGTGCGCACGATGCCGGCGCTGTCCAGCCCGGCATCGGCATACATCTTTTCCGGCTTGGCATGGTCGACGAAAGTGTCGGGCAGCACCAGCGGGCGCACCTTCAGGCCGCTCTCCAGCAGCCCTTCGTGGGCCAGGAACTGCAGCACATGGCTGGCGAAGCCGCCGACCGCGCCCTCTTCCACCGTCACCAGTATCTCGTGCGAACGGGCCAGCCGCCGGATCAGATCCTCGTCGAGCGGCTTGGCAAAACGGGCATCGGCGACCGTGGTCGAAAGCCCCGCCGCGCCAAGCTCCTCGGCCGCGGCCAGGCAATCCTGCAGCCTGGTGCCGAAGGAAAGCAGCGCAACCTTGGTGCCTTCCCTGACGATCCGGCCCTTGCCGATCTCCAATACCGAGCCGCGCTGCGGCATCTCGACGCCAACGCCGTTGCCGCGCGGATAGCGGAAGGCGATCGGGCCGTCATCGTAGCTTGCAGCGGTGCGTACCATGTGGCGCAGCTCGGCCTCATCGGCCGCCGCCATGACGACGAAACCGGGCAGCGTCGCCAGGAAGGTGGTGTCGAAAGCGCCGCAATGGGTGGCACCATCGGCGCCGACGAAGCCGGCGCGGTCGATCGGAAAGCGCACCGGCAATTTCTGGATCGCCACGTCGTGGACGACCTGGTCGTAGGCGCGCTGCAGGAAGGTCGAGTAGATCGCCGCGAAAGGCTTGAAGCCTTCCGTGGCAAGGCCGGCGGCGAAGGTCACCGCATGCTGCTCGGCAATGCCGACATCGAAGGTCCTCGCCGGAAACGCTTCGCCGAAGAGGTCAAGCCCGGTGCCGTTCGGCATGGCGGCGGTGATGGCGACGATGCGGTCGTCCTCTCGGGCCTCCTGGATCAGACTGTCGGCAAACACCTTGGTGTAGCTCGGCGCGTTGGCGGGCGCCTTGGCCTGGGCGCCGGTAATGACGTCGAATTTGTTGACGCCGTGATATTTGTCGGCGGCCGCCTCGGCCGGGGCGTAGCCCTTGCCCTTCTGGGTCACGACGTGGATCAGCACCGGGCCGTCGGCATTGTCGCGGACGTTCTTCAGCACCGGGATCAGGTGCTCGAGGTTGTGGCCGTCGATTGGGCCGATGTGGTAGAAACCCATTTCCTCGAACAGCGTGCCGCCGGTGACGTAGCCGCGCGCGTGCTCGACCGCCCGCTTGATGGCGCGATCGGCGCGCTCGCCGAGATAGGACGTCAGCTTCTTGCCGAAATCGCGCAACCCCAGATAGGTCTTGCCAGACGCCAGACGGGCCAGATAGGCGCTCATTGCGCCGGTCGGTGGAGCGATCGACATATCGTTGTCGTTCAAGATGACGATTAGCCGGGCATCGAGTGCGCCGGCATTGTTCATCGCCTCATAAGCCATGCCGGCCGACATGGCGCCGTCGCCGATGACGGCAATGACATTGTTGCGGCCATCGGACAGATCGCGCGCCATCGCCATGCCGAGGCCGGCTGAAATCGAGGTCGAGGAGTGGGCTGCGCCGAACGGATCGTATTCGCTCTCGACGCGACGGGTGAAACCGGACAGCCCCCCCTCCTGCCGCAGCGTGCGGATGCGGTCGCGGCGGCCGGTCAGGATCTTGTGCGGATAGGCCTGGTGGCCGACGTCCCAGATCAGCCGATCGTCCGGCGTGTTGAAGACGTAGTGCAGCGCGACGGTCAACTCGACCACGCCAAGGCCGGCGCCGAGATGCCCGCCGGTGTGGGAGACGACGTCGATCAGTTCGGCGCGAAGCTCGGAAGCCAGCTGCGGCAGGTCGCCTTCGGCAAGCGTGCGCAAATCGGCTGGGACGCGGACCTTGTCGAGAAGCGGCGTATCGGGCTTTGCGTTCACTGTTTGCGAGCCTGGTCAGATTTTCTGTTCATCGTGAAATATGCCGCTGGCCGGCGAATGTAAATGTGGCGGTAACGCGCATCAGCTTTCGGGCAGCGGGATGAACTCTTGCTCGTCTCCGGGAACGATATCGAAGCGGCCCGTCTTCCATTCTTCTTTCGCCTGTTCGATGCGTTCCTTTGAGGACGATACGAAATTCCACCAGATATAACGTTTCGAACCGAGCGAAGCGCCGCCAAACAGCATGAAATGAGCGCCGCTCTCCGATAAAACAACGATCTCATCGCCGGGCCGGAAAACCAGCAGCCGCTCGGCCGGGAAGCGGTCACCGGATATCGAAACCTCGCCTTCCAGCGTATAGATGGCGCGCTCCTCGGCATCGGCCGGGATCTTCACGCTGGCACCCGGCGCCAGCCTGAGATCGGCGTACAGTGTGTCCGAAGCGGTCGCGACCGGGGAGCGCATTCCGGAAAACGCACCGATGACGATATGGCCGCTGACCCCCTCGGCATCGATTTCGGGCAGGCGCAGCGCCGCGGTGTTTTCGAAGATCGGCGCGACCTCCTCCTTGCCGTCCGGCAGCGCCAACCATGTCTGCAGGCCGGAAACCGACATCGGCGCGCCGCGCAGTTCTTCTGGCGTGCGCTCCGAATGGACGATGCCGCGGCCGGCGGTCATCAGATTCACGTCGCCGGGCTGGACCACCATCTCGGTGCCGAGCGAATCACGGTGCCTGATCTTGCCGTCGAACAGGTAAGTCACCGTCGACAGTCCGATATGCGGATGCGGACGGACGTCGAGCGCCTGGCCGGCCCGAAGAACTGCCGGACCCATACGATCGAAGAAGATGAAAGGTCCGACCAGCCGGGGCCTGGCCGTCGGCAAGGCGCGGCGAACCTGAAATCCGCCAATATCCTTGGCGTTCGGAATGACCATCAGCTCGATCTGATCGCTGGCGAAGGCATCGCCCATCTGCGGATCGTTTCCGGGAAAGAAGCTCACGCGGTCCCCTCAGGCGAAGCGAAGTGCAGATTTGGCCTTCGCCTTGGCCGCCACCTCTTCGCGATTGCGCGGATGCTGCGTCGTTTCGAGGCTGTCGAGCAATTCGCGCGCCGAGGCGGCAATGGCCTCGACGGCATGGTCGAACGCATGCTGGTTCTGTTTTGACGGTCGCGTCGTTCCGCTCAGCTTGCGGACAAACTGAAGTGCGGCATCGCGGACCTCGTCATTGGTTGCCGGCGGATCGAAATTGAACAGGGTTTTGATGTTTCTGCACATCGTTCGCAATCTCCTCTCGTCCTGGAGCCGTTTCAGACGGGATGAGTTTTATCCTCAATCATGGTGATGTCCAAAGCCGGCAAGCACAATCGTCGTTCGAGGCCGCCTCAATCCGCGTCCAACGGCTCTGTCCCCACCGGCCTGCCGTCACGCGACAGCCTGATTTTCTCGACCTTGTCCTCGGCCGCCTTCAACAGCCGGTCGCAATGCGCCTTCAGCGCCTCGCCGCGCTCGTAGATGCGGATCGACTGGTCGAGCGGCACGTCGCCGCGCTCCAGATCGTCGACGATGCTCTCTAGCGCGTCGAGCGCCTGCTCGAAGCTCATCGCCTTGACGTCCTCGTTGGTCTCACCAGCCATCGTCTATCCCTTCATCAGCCGCCCGACATGGGCGGCGACTGAAAATGCCAATCCCTGCAGATCGTAGCCGCCCTCGAGCAGGCTGACGACCCGATTGCCGCTAAGGCGCCCGGCGCGTTCGAGCAACTGGCCGGTCGCCCAGTCGAAATCATCCTCGGTCAGGTTGATCTCGGCCAGCGGATCGCGGTGGTGGGCGTCGAAACCGGCGGAGATGATGATAAGATCGGGCGCAAAATTGTCGAGCGCCGGCAGGATGCGCGACAGAAAGGCGTCGCGGAAAACATCGCTGCCGCTCTGCGGCGCCAGCGGCGCGTTGACGATGTTGCCGGCGCCAGTTTCGCTCACGGCCCCGGTGCCGGGGTAAAGCGGCATCTGGTGCGTCGAGCAATAGAGCACCGACGGATCGTCCCAGAAAATGTCCTGCGTGCCGTTGCCGTGATGCACATCCCAGTCGACGACGGCAACGCGGTCGGCGCCATGGTTCTTCTGCGCGTAGCGTGCCGCGATCGCCGCGGTGTTGAACAGGCAAAAACCCATGGAGGTGGTCTTTTCGGCATGATGGCCAGGCGGCCGTGCGGCGACGAAGACATTGTCGGCACGGCCGGTGAAGACGTCGTCAACAGCAGCGTTGGCAGCCCCGATCGCAGTCACGGCCGCCTGCCAGCTCTTTGGGCTGGCGGTGGTATCGGCGTCGATACGGGCGATGCCGGTGTCCGGTATCGCTGTGCGGACACGTTCGACGAATTCGGGCGGATGCGCGTAAAGGATGGTTGCCTCGTCGCCTTCCGGCGCCTGGACGCGATCGAGCGCCGCGAAGGCCTCGTCGTCAAGCACACGCTCTATGGCGCGCAAACGGTCCGGCCGCTCCGGGTGACCGGGCGGGGTTATGTGCTCGAGGAAAATCGGATGGGTGTAAAGTCTCGTGACCATGCCCCGATATAGGCGCGCCTCGACGCTTTGGCCATGTTTTAGCGTCTCGCTGGTGTGATGTTCAACAGGGTTTAAGCGGGCGGGGCCGGCTGGTTCCAGCGCGAGCCGCCAGATTGCTGGAAAGAACAACCTCAGGCCGGTGACTGGTCAATCTCGGGGTGCATCGACGATAGTCGATCAGGCTGGTGCAGCCTGCCGGTGCGATTGAGAAGCCCTTCCAGAAGAACCTTGAACGCCTTCACTGCCTTCTTCGACGTCGCTTCGGGATCGTTCGAATTTGCGATCCACTGCGCCGCATGCAACGAGGCGCCGCTGACCAGCCTTGCCGCGGCTTCGGGATCGACGGCAAGAATGGTCCCCTCGTCGCTCAGTCTTTGCAGGCTCTCCGTCATCGAGCGGATGCATGTGCTCTGGCTTGGCCATTGCGATGGATCGCCGAGCACCGCCGGGCCGTCGCGAAGCACAATACGCTGGATCTCCGGCTCCAGCGCCATCTCAATATAGGCGGTGCATTCGTCGACAAAGCCCTGCCAGAGATTGTCCGGCTTGGCCGAAACGACCTTCAGCCGGGCCGACATTTCGGCGTCGATCTCGGCGATGACCGCCTGGAGAAGGCCCTTCTTGTCGCCGAAGTGATGATAGAGCGCACCGCGCGTCAGCCCGGCCGATGCCGTGAAATCATCCATCGAGGCTTCGGCATAGCCGAGCGTCCCGAAGGCCTGGCGTGCCGCGGCAATCAGCTTGGCGCGGGTCTCGGCAATCATCTCCTTGCGTGGTCTGTGCATGCTCTGGCCCTATTAACATACGCTTCGTATGCCAATTGACATACGCGGCGTATGATCTATTTAAACTCATACGTTACGTATGTAATCGTCGAACCGTTCGTTGTCGAGGAGCCAGACCATGCAAAATCCCTATACCCAGATCTTTCGCCCGCCTGGCGCCATAGGCTTCGCCGCAGCCGGGTTCGTTGCCCGGCTGCCGATGGCCATGGCTCCGATCGGGATCGTTGCGATGCTGTCACAGACTGATGGCGAATACTGGCTGGCCGGCGCTGTCTCCGCGACATATGCGCTTGCCAACGCTTTCGTCGCGCCACAGGTATCGCGACTGGTGGATCGCCTCGGCCAGACGCGGATTGTGGTGCCGACCACCGTGA